>JALHOX010000029.1 GCA_022842805.1 Phycisphaerae bacterium
GTGAACGATATCCAATTCGCGTGCGGTACCAGCGCGAGCTGCGCGACAACTTCGATGCTATCGACAGGATTATCGTCCCCGGCGTGAATGGGCAGCAAGTTCCGCTTGGCCAGCTCGCCGATATTCGCTATGTGCGTGGCCCTCAGGAGATCAAGAGCGAGGATAACTTTCTCGTTTCATACGTGTTGTTCGATAAGCAACCCGGTTATGCCGAAGTGGAAGTCGTTGAGGCAGCTGCCCGTCTACTGGCCGATCTTCAGAAGTCTGGCGAATTGAAGGTGCCTCCTGGCGTACACTATAAATTCGCTGGAAGCTACGAAAATCAAGTCCGGTTCCAGCAGCGACTGAACATCATTCTGCCCGTGAGCCTGTTCCTGCTCTTCCTGTTGCTCTATTTCCAGTTTCGATCGGTTCCGATCTCGTTAATCGTCTTCAGCGCGATCCCTGTTGCGTGGGCCGGCGGTTTCATCGGCATCTGGCTCATCGCCCAGCCGTGGTTTTTTGATTTTGACATCTTCGGTCGCGATGCGCGTGAGTTGTTGAACTTCGACGTGTATAATCTCAGTGCCGCCGTTTGGGTAGGGTTTATCGCTTTATTCAGTGTGACTTCGGATGATGGTGTCGTGCTCGCTACGTACCTCGGGCAGGAGTTCGAGAAGCGGCCTGCGCATAGCATCGCTGACATTCGTGCCAATATCATCATCGCAGGTTCGCGACGCGTTAGGCCATGCCTCATGACATCCGCCACAACCGTCCTCTCACTGATGCCCGTGCTGACGAGCGCCGGCCGCGGTGCCGACGTGATGATCCCAATAGCGCTCCCGTCGATCGGCGGATTGTCAATTGAATTGCTCTCGCTTTTTGTTCTGCCAGTCGCGTATTGCTGGTATAAGGAGATTCAGTGGCTGCGAGGAACGCCGTCGGGGACCAGTGTGGCTTGACAAACGTACGGTTCGCTAGTCCGCCTGAATAGGCGATCGTTTATCATCGCTGGTTTGCAATTCTCCGTTATTCAGCGGAGCCTATTCGAGTGCTCCTAGGCGCGAGCCCGATTGCACCAGCAGTGCTCAGGGAGCCTTCGGCTGGGCGATGGCGTGTTTGTAGGGCGTAGAACACGGGAAGCACGAGGAGTGTCAATGCAGTCGAGGTGATAACACAGCCGATTACAACCGTCGCGAGTGGGCGTTGCACCTCTGCGCCTACACCAGTATTGAACGCCATCGGTACGAAGCCGATCCCCGCCACCAGCCCCGTCATTAGCACCGGACGAATGCGGGTCATCGCGGCCTCGCGTATCGCGTCGCACAGCGGCATCCCGCCGTTTAGCAAGTCGCGCAGAAACGAGACGTACACCATGTCGCCAAGCACGGAAACGCCGGACATCGCGACGAAACCGACGCCCGCAGAAATGCTAAAAGGCATGTCCCGAAAGTGCAGTGCAACCACGCCGCCCACGGCGGCCAGCGGGAGCGTCAGAAAGATACGAAGGACGTCCGTGATTCGATGGTAGGTTAGGTAGAGCAGGGCGAAGATGAGCGCGAGCGCCGCGGGCACTACCAGCAACAAGCGCTGACTGCCGCGTTCGAGGTGCTCGAACTGTCCGCCGTACTGCACGAAATAGCCGGACGGGAATTCGACCTGCTCGGCGATCAGGCGCTGAGCCTCGGCGACAAGGCTGCCGATATCGCGGCCACGGGCATTGCACTGCACGATGGCGCGGCGCTTGCTCCACTCGCGATTGATCGTGGACGGCCCCTCTACGATCTTCAGATCCGCGAGACGGGCCAGCGGAATGCGTTGGCCGGACGCAGTGGGGATCAGGAGTCTGCCGACGCGCTCCGGGTCGCCGCGATACTCGTCGGGCAGTCGCACGGTCAACGGAAAGCGCACCTGCCCTTGGCGAATCTCGCCGACCGTTACGTTTCCGATTGTGGCGACGAAGTCGAGTACATCGCCGGCCGGCACGCCGGAGCGGGCCAACTCATCGCGGCGGACCTTGATCTCCAGCAGCGGCTGGCCGGTCACTTGCTCGACTGTTACATCCGACGCGCCGGCGATCTGCTTGAGAACATCCTCGACCTCCCCGCTCAGCCGCTCCAGCTCCGTGAAGTCATCCCCGAAGATCTTCACGCCCAGATCGCTGCGGATGCCGGCGACCATCTCGTTGACGCGCATCTCGATCGGCTGCGTGAAAATGGTGCGCATCGCGGGCATACCCGCCAATGTCGTTTCCATCGCTTCCACAAGCTCCGCCTGCGAGCGTCCGCGCTTCCACTGGGCTCGCGGCGTGAGCGTGATGAAAACGTCACTCAGTTCGAGACCCATGGGGTCCGTCGCGACCTCCGCGGTCCCGGTCCGCGTCCAGACGTGCTTGATCTCGTCGGGGAACTTCGATAGCAGCAACCGTTCGAGTTGCGTGCCGTAGCGGACCGATTCCTCGACCGCCACGCCAGCCAGCCGCACGGTGTTAATGACGATCGCTTCCTCCGACAGGCGCGGAATGAAGACCGTACCGAGCCGCGTCGCCAAGAACACACCGCCGGTTAATCCGGCCAATACCACGCCGAGCACCACAAAGCGCCATCGCAGCACGAAATCGAGCATCGGTGCGTAGAGCCACTTCGCAAATCGGACCAGCATCGGCTCTCGTTCGCGCGGCTTCGACGGAAGCAGCAGACTCGCCAGCGCCGGCACGAGCGTGAGCGACAAGACCAGCGAGCCCAGTAACGCGAAAATCACCGTCATAGCCATCGGCCGGAACATCTTGCCCTCGATGCCTTCGAGCGTGAGGATTGGCAAGTAGACGATGAGAATGATCAGCTCGCCGAACATGGTCGGCTTGCGCACTTCGATGGCGGCGTCGCGCACCACGTCCAGCTTGGTCCGCCCGACGGTGTTGTGCCCCAGCCGCCGCATGCTGTTCTCGATCTGAATAACCGAGCTGTCCACAATCAGGCCGAAGTCGATCGCTCCCAGGCTCATCAAGCTGCCCGCGATGCCCGCCTGCAACATGCAGTTTGCAGCAAAGAGCATTGACAACGGGATCGCCGCCGCGACGATCAGCCCCGCCCGCAGGTTGCCCAGGAACACGAATAGCACGGCCACGACCAGCAACGCGCCTTCGAGCAGGTTGACCTGGACTGTGTTGAGCACGTGATCGACCAGCTCGGTGCGGTCATAGACGGTCGTCAGCTCCACGTCCTCCGGCAGCGTCCGCCGCACTTCCTCGATTCGCCCCTTGAGCCGCTGGGCCACGTCGCGCGTATTCTCACCCATGAGCATGAAGCCTAGGCCCAGCACCGCGTCGCCCTGGCCGCCGTACGTCACCGCGCCGCGGCGAATCTCATGCCCTTCGACAACCTGCCCCACGTCGCGCACGAAGATCGGCTTCCCGTCACGGGCCTCGATTACCACGTCGCCGACCTGCTCCAGCGACGCAAGCTGTCCGACGCCCTGCACCAGCAGCAGGCCGCCGGCGCGGGTGATGTTCCCGCCGCCGACATTGAGATTGTTGCGCCGCAGCGCCTCGAACAGGTCGAGCAGGGTGAGACCGTGCTTGAGCAGTTTCTCCGGCTCGACCACGACCTGATACTGCCGCTCCAGCCCGCCCCAACTGTTGACTTCGGCCACCCCCGGCAGGCTGCGGAGCTGCGGCTTAATGACCCAGTCCTGAATACTGCGCAGCTCCGTCAGCGTCTTGACCTGACTCGTGAGAACGTAGTGGTAAACCTCGCCCAGCCCGGTCGCGACCGGCCCCATCGTCGGCCGCGGCAGCCCTTCCGGCAGCTCAACCGCGCCGAGCCGCTCCATGACGAGCTGCCGGGCGAAATAGATGTTCGTGCCGTCCTCGAAGATCACCGTCACCTGCGACAGGCCGAATTTCGAGGCGGAGCGGACTTCCTCCAGCCCTTTCAACCCGCTGATGGCCTGCTCGACCGGGAACGTGATCTGCTGCTCGATTTCGAGTGGGCTGAGGGCCGGCGCGACGGTGTTGATCTGCACCTGCACCGGCGTTGTGTCGGGAAAAGCATCCACCGGCAGATGCACCGCCGAGTACATGCCCGCGATGGCGATCGCCAGGGTGATGGCGATGACGAGGAAGCGGTGGCGCAGGGACCACGTTATGAGTGAATTCAACACGCAGCGTTACCTCCCCGTCTCAACTTCGCAGCAGCCGGCCCCGATGCTGCCCTTGAGAATCTCGGTCTTCATCAGGAAGCTGCCCGCGGTGACAATCGCCTCGCCTTCGCGCAGCCCGCGCAGCACTTCGACGTAGCCGCCACCGCTGGCGCCCAACCACAGCTTGCGCGGCGTGAACACATCGTCGGTCTCGCGCACGAACACGAGCTGGCAGCAGCCGTCGGTTTGCACCGAGTCGACCGGCACGCTCAGAACGTCGGCGTTGTCGCGCAGGACGATCCGCGCCCGACCGAACATGCGCGCCCGCAGCAGCCCGTCCGCGTTGTCCAGCTCGGCCCGCACCGGGATCAGTCGCGTCTTGTCGTCCACCTGGCTGCTGATCCAGCTCAGCCGCCCCTGAGACGAGTGGCCGGTCAGGTCGTCCACCGTGAACAACACGGGCTGATTCTCGCGCAGGGCCGGCAGGTCGCGCTCGTAGACGCTGGCCAGGAGCCAGAGGCGCGAGGTGTCGGCGATCACGAACAGTGCATGGCTGTCCTCGACCGCCTCTCCAGCCACTACGCTTCGTTCAACGATGCGGCCGGCGGCGGGACTGCGCAGCTCGTAGCGCGAGAGCGATCCGCCGGACTCCGCGCCGAGCGACACGATCTGCTCGTCCTGCAATCCGAGGATTTGCAGACGGCGTTTGGCGCCGTCCAAGCCGCTGCGTGCGATTTGGAGGGCACGCTCGGCGGCGAACTGGTCTTTTTGGCGCGTGAACGCGATCTCTTCGCGGATCGCGAGGAAATCCGCCTCGGCCGCGGCCAGCGTGGCCCGCGCCATCTGCACGTCTTTCTCGGCATTGATCTTTGTTTCGAAGAGCTGCGCCTCACGCGCGGCATCCGCCCGGGCGAGTTGGACCGCCGCGTGCGCCCGCAGCAATCGCGCTTTCGCCTCGCCTACCGGAACGCCTTCCAGACGCTGCTGAATTTCGCTCGGAGCGGCCTCGGAGGTCGCCGCGGCGAGCAGGCGTTGCGTCCCTTCGTAGATGGTCTGGTTGCGCGCGTGCTCGCCTTCTGCGACGCGGAAGTCCTGCTGCCGCTCGATGTACTGACTCTTGGCCTCGCCCAGCACGACGCTGTCGAGCACGGCCAGCACGTCGCCGACCTGCACCGAATCGCCGAGGTTCGCGCGCACTTCTCGCGCGATTCCCGACACTCGCGGCGTGATGCGCGTCACGCGCGTCGCGTCGAACTCCACTTCGGCCGGTACTTCGACCGCGGCAGACATGCGCCGCGGCCGCACCGTCGTGACTTCGATGCCCGCCTGTTTCGCAATGCTCGGGTCGAGGAAGCGGATCGTCGAAGTTTCGATAAGGCAGAGCGGGTCGTTCTCGCCGCTGGTCGTCAGCCGGCCGTTGCGCTCGATCTTGACCAGCGACTCGCGGCCCTGCCTGCCGGGCGCTGCGCCCGCGGGCCGTAGCGCCTCCCATTTTTCGCGCACCTCGGGATTGCACAGCGTGCATTGCGACTCGGGCACGCCGTGTTCTTTGCACCAATCATGTTCATCCTTGAACTTCTGAATCAAAGACGCATCGCAACGCGTGCAGACCTCCTTCGGCACGCCGTGGTCGAAGCACCACTTGTCCGGCGCAACTGGATCCGCCGCGACTGGCTGCGACGCGGGCTCGGCGGGTTTGTCCGCGTCGTCAGGCTTCTTGGCGCCGGGCTTCAGCGCCGCCCAGCGGGCATCGACTTCGGGATGGCACTTGAAGCACTGCGTCTCTGGCAGGTCGTGCTCCTTGCACCAGTCACCGGCCTTCTTGAACGTGTCAATCAGCGAGTCGTCGCAACGGGTGCAGACCGATTCCGGCACGCCGTGACCGCCGCACCAGCCCTTGTCGAGCGTCGGTTTGATGGGACTCGTGTCGGGTCCGAGTGCGGGTTTCCCGTCCGCCGGTGGTTTCGCAGCGTTAGCGGCCGTCGCTTCCGTCGGAGGCGGCGTGGGCACGTGCTCAGCGCTGCCCGCCTTGCCCGCCGGCTTCAGCGTCGCCCACGTTGCGGCGACTTCGGGATGACACGTTGTACACTGGGTTTCCGGCAGATTGTGCTCCTTGCACCAGTCGTCGGCATTCTTGAACGTGTCGATCAGCGAGTCATCGCAACGGGTGCAGACCGATTCCGGCACGCCGTGACCGCCGCACCAGCCCTTGTCGAGCGTCGGCTTCACGGGGCTGCCTTCGGGGCCGAGCGACGCCTTGACGGCCGCAGCACTGCCCGCGCCGCCCGGTGGTTTGGACGAATGGGATCGGTCGCAGCTGCCTAACGCAGCGGCGATGAGCAGAACCACTGGCCACGCGGCCGGATATGGCAAACGATGGCGGTTCATGGCAATTTCTCCAGAGCGGGGTCAGATCAGCGGACGCAACGACGCCGGCGAGGGGGAGGCGCAATCGGGTCTCGCATTGGCGCGTGACGCCATTACGCGGGGCTCTGGCAGTGGATCAAATGCGCAGGGGTAAACCGGAGGCGGGAAATGGCAGGCGGGGAGATTCGATCAGGCCGGGCAGCGCGTTGAGGACCGCCACGTTGCTCGCGATCACGCCACAATGTGCGGTGACGGTATGCCACGATGGCGAGTGCATGTCGAGCGTCGGCAGATACCGCGACTCGTCGGGTTTGGCGACGCCGTTGCAGACATCGGCGCACGTCCGGCACTCGCGCGGCGGGTCGCCGGAGTCGACCGGCGAATCGGTGGGAGACGTTTCGTGGCTCTGGCAGCATCCGACGGGCGCAGCCTGTGCCTCCCCATGCGTGCAGCAGGCCGCCAGCGCCCCCGCGCGGCACAGCGACGGCGCGACGACAAACGACCAGACGGCGGCGAAAAGCATGAAACGACACATTGCAAATAGTTTAGTCGGGGCTGCCGGGACGGGCAACCGCAAAGTCGTTGTAGAATTTAGCAGTCCGTTCACAAAGTCGTAATGGCCGAAAAAACGCATCTCGGGTAGCGCCAAGGGCGGCGAAACTGAACTCGCTTTACTTCACTGACGAACTAAAATAATGGACGAATTGCAAAATGCCGATATAGTCCGAGAGATGCGGTCGCGCCGATCCTCAATCTTTGTTTGCATGGTGACCCTCCTTTGCCCGATTGTTTGTCTGGCGGAGCTCAGCGGGCATCAGGATGAGCATGATCGGAGTCAAGATGGGGCTTATGCGGCCCATGCACATCGGGACGCACATTTGCCGCATCACCAGCACGACTCGAACGGCAATCCCGAGTCGCATGGCGATCATCTCTGTTTGTGTACCGGCGGCACGCCACCGGTAGCGGCTCTTCAAGTCCCTACGCTGGAACCGGCGGCAATTTTCTCTTCAAGCGATACATCCCAGGCTAGCCTCGACTCGCCTGGACTGGTCGCTTTCCTCAACGCCCGTGGCACGTCGGGTTGTTCGTCAAGCTGGCGCTGCGCTCCTCTCCTGATTTGATTCACCCCTCAGTCTCGTGAGCATTTTGGGTCGCGCGGCCTGCCGCGCTGATCTGGTGCTTTGCCGTCATTGCGCGGCAGACTCTCGAAGCGAATTGTAATCGCGGTCGAATCTCATGCGGAGAAAACCTATGCGAATCACATGGGCCGGGCCGTCATTGCACGGAGCCCTGCTGGTCATCCTGACCGGCTGCGCCAGCGTCAACCCGCGGGCCGACTATGAACGGGTGGAGCGGCACGTCGCCGAAGCCGTAGGCGAAAGCGCGCTCGCACGGCCGGACGATGCCGAGGCAACGCAAGCGCTCGTCGCCGCGCGGCTGGCGGGCGGCCTGTCGGCTGATGAGGCCGTACAGGTATGCCTGCTGAACAACCCACGGGTGCAATCCGTACTGCGTGGCGTCGGCATTGCCCGGGCGGATCTGGTTCAGTCGGGACTCTTCCAGAACCCGTCGCTTTCCTTGTTGCCGCTGCTTCCGGATGGCGGTGGACTGAGCTACTTCGAAGTCGCCATCGCGCAGAATATTGCGGATTTGTGGCTTCTGCCGGTCCGCATTCGGGCGGCTGAAGGCGAATTGGAGCGCGCGATTCTCGAAATTGCGCGCCAGATCAGCGCCACTGCGCTCGATGCACGCGCGGCGTACTTCTCGGCGGTCGGGCTTGATCGAGAACGCGACATCGCCAACGAGAACCGCGACGTTGCGAATCAGCTTTTGGACGCAGCGCTGGCGCGGCAGCGGGCCGGGGCCGGAAGTTCGATCGATGTTAATTTGGCGCGTTCCGAATTCATGCAGACCGAGTTGGTAGTACGAACGGCGTCTCTCGCGGCCTTCGAAGCCCGCCGCCGACTTGCGGTCTTCCTCGGGGTGAACACCCCGCCAGACAAGTTGCACCTCTCAGACCGGCTGCCGGATCCGCCGACATGGTCGCTGACGCTAGAGCGACTGCTTGCCCTGGCCGAGGCCAATCGTCTGGACTTGCAGGCGGCGTCGTACATCGTCGATGTTGCTGCCGCGCGCGTTCGTCAGGAAAAGCTCAGCGTCGTTTCGGACGTGGAGATCGGCGTGAATATGCAACGCCAGCAGCGCGGGCGACGCGGCGATCGACAGTGGCTCGCCGATACGCTCTGGGCGTCGGCGGAAGCCGGCGCATTGACGGCCCCTTCGCTGCGGCCACGCGAAAAACAGCCGACAGACGTCATTGTCGGGCCAACCTTTAGTCTGGAACTCCCGGTCTTCGACCAGAACCAGGCGCAGATTGCTAAGGCCCAGTTCATATACGAGCAGACCGTTCTTAACCGTGCCGCTCTCCTGCTGGACGTGACGCAGGAGACGCGCGGAGCGTACCAGCGGGCTCGCACGGCGTGGGACGTTGCGAACTACTACCAAGGCAGCTTTCTCCCACTGCTTCAGGAAAACCTGGAGCTCTCTCGAACTGCGTATCGTGCCGGCAAGATCTCGCTGCTTTCGGTACTGGAGGCACAGAAACTCCTGTTGGCGTCGCGTGGGCGCTATGTTGAATCGCTACGGAACGCCGCGGTTGCCGTCACCGACTTGGAAAATGCGATCGGCGCGCCGTTCGCGCGCGTGATGAGCGATGCGTCACTCACGACGACGCAGCCCGCGTCCCGTCCGGCCAGAGAGGTGCAACCATGAGTTTCCCGTCGTTCATCCTGCTCGTCATTCAGTTCCTGCTGGCTCTGTTCCTCGGAAACCTAGCCGGATGCAGCCGCGATCCAGCGGGCGCCCAGCCGAAGACCGCTGAGGAGGCGCACAGTGAGGCGCCCGCCGCCACAAACCGAGTGGATGTGCCTGAGTCCGTGCGTCGCAACCTCGGCATCAGCTTTGCGAAAGTCGAGTCGCGGCGGGTGGCGCAGACGATTCGCGTGCCGGGGCAGTTCGAGTTGCTGCCGGAAGCGCGGCGCGAGTATCGCACCATGCTGGCGGGCCGCGTCGAGCTTTTGGTGAAGCAGTATGACGTCGTCGAAGTGGGAACGCCGCTTTACCGGCTGGTATCGCCGGAATGGCGCGATCTTCAGGCCAGGCTGACGGAAGCCGAATCCACGATCCGCCAGACCGAAGCCCGCGTCGCGTCGATTCCCATGCTCATCGCCGCGCACCGGCGACACGAGGAAATTCTGGAGAAAAACATCGCGATGTGGGAGAGCCGCGTCGCGACGCTGGCTGAATCCGGGGCGTCGGGCGTGGTGACGGTGGAGGAGCGAACGAGCGCGCAAAACACGCTGGCCACGCAACGGGCCGAGCTGGCGGAGATCCTGGAGAAGGAGGCCGATCTCGCGGGTCAGATTGTCTCGGCGCAGGCCGAACACGACGCCGAGCACGCCCGATTTCGCCTCCTGCTCTCAACAGCTTCGAGCGTGCTCGGAATTGCTGAAGCGGCCCTCGCCGCGCCCTACGAGTTGGAAGAGCACCTGAACGCCGGCATCCACAAACATGAGGCCCCCAGCTCGCGCCCTCTGGCAGCTTGGCGCAAGATCGACGAGATCGAGGTTCGCGCACAAGCGCCGGGCGTCATTCAGTCGTTGGACCTGACCAACGGCGCCTGGGCCGCGACCGGCAGCCTCGTGCTGGCCACGATCGAGCCGGATCGGCTGCGGTTTCTGGCGAAGGCGATGCAGAGCGATCTGGGCCGCTTGCGGGATGGACTGCCGGCGCGGATCGTTCCGCCCAAGGGCGGGTCGGTCGAGCTGCAAGACACGATGGATGCGACCCTGATCGTGGGTCTCACCGCCGACCCGCAGGAACGAACCGTCGAGCTTGTCGCCGTGCCGTCGAAGCTCTCGTCGTGGGCTCGCAGCGGCGTCAGCGCTCATTTAGAGGTTGTCACCGCGGGCGGTCAAAACGAACTCGCCATTCCGCTGTCGAGCGTCATTCAGGATGGACTTGCTCGGATCGTGTTTCGCCGCGATCCCCGCGACCCCAACAAGGCGATTCGCATGGAGGCCGATCTCGGCGTGGATGATGGCCGCTGGGTAGTCATCGCGAGCGGCGTGAAGGAGGGAGACGAAATCGTCGCCGGCGGGAATTATCAACTGATGCTCGCCACCAGCGGCAACGCGGCGAAGGGCGGCCACTTCCACCCCGACGGAACGTTTCACGACGGGGAGGACAAGTAGATGCTCGCTCGACTCATCGCCTTTTCGCTCAAGCAGTCCTCGCTCGTCCTCTTCGCGGCGGGCCTGCTACTCCTTTTCGCAGGGCTCAAGGTCACGGACATGCCCGTCGATGTCTTCCCCGAACTCAACGCCCCCACGGTCGTCATCATGACCGAAGCAGGCGGTTTGGCGGCGGACGAAGTCGAGAGCAACGTTACCTTCCCCATCGAAACCTCGGTCAACGGCTTGCCCGGCACGCGGCGGGTGCGGTCGGCGAGCGCCACGAGTCTGTCGATCGTGTGGGTCGAATTCGACTGGGGCACCGACATCTATCGCGCGCGGCAGCTGGTCAGCGAGCGCCTGGCGGCGGTGCGTGAGGCGCTGCCGCCCAATACGCACGCCGAGATCACCCCCGTGACCAGTATCACGGGCGAGATCATGTTGCTAGCGCTGTCTTCGCCCGACGGCTCCGTTAGCCCGCTCGACATCCGCTCGTTCGCAGAGTTTGACCTGCGTAACAAGATCCTCGCGGTGCCGGGCGTGGCCCAAGTGGTCGCCATCGGCGGCGAACTGCCGCAATACCAGATCAACGTGCAACAGGACCAACTCGCGATCTACGGGCTGGCGATCTCGGACGTGGTCGAGGCTGCGCGGGGCGCCCATTCGACCGCGAGCGCGGGATATGTACCTAACTGGGAGAACCAAGAGCTGCCCATTCGCCAAGTCGCCCGCGTGACAGGCGTTGAGAGCATCCGGCAGTCGATCGTCAAGTACCACAACGGCGCCCCGGTCACAATCGGGCAGGTCGCGGACGTGCAACTTGGCCCCGCGCCCAAGCGCGGCACTGCCGCCGACCGCGGGTTGCCGGGCGTCGTCATGAGCGTGCAGAAGTCGCCGGGGACCAACACCTTGGCGCTCACGCAGCAGATAGACGGCGTGCTGGATCAAATGGAAAAAGCCATGCCCAGGGGCATGATCCTGAACCGCGATCCGTTTCGCGCCTCGCGCTTCATCGACCGCAGCGTACATAACGTCGTCAAGGTGCTGATCGAGGCCAGCCTGATCGTCGCTGTAATTCTGATCCTGTTCCTGATGAATGTCCGGGCCACAATCGTCACGCTCACCGCCCTGCCGCTCTCGCTCGCCGTAGCAATCCTGCTCCTGTGGGCCTGGGGGCTTTCCATCAACGTCATGACGCTGGGCGGCCTGGGGGTGGCCATTGGAGAGCTGGTGGACGACGCGATCATCGACGTGGAGAACGTGCTGCGGCGGTTGAAGGAAAACGCCGCACTGCCCTTGGCGAAGCGCGAAGGAGTCGTGAACATCATCTATTCGGCCAGCAACGAGATCCGCTCGTCAGTGGTCTTCGCCACCATCATCATCTGCATGGTCTTCGTGCCCTTGCTCTTCCTGCAAGGGTTGGAAGGACGTTTCTTCCAGCCGCTGGGCATTGCGTACATCCTCTCGATCATGGCCTCGCTCATTGTGGCGTTGACGGTCACGCCTGCGATGTGCAAGTTCCTGTTCAGCGGCTCGTTCGGCGGGAAAGCCAACGACGGCGCAGCGGCCGCGGCGCACGGCGAGCACGACGGATGGCTCGTCCGCAAGCTCAAGGGGTTGTACGAGCCGACACTCCGGGCCAGCGTGCGCAATCGCGGGCTGGTGCTCGGGGGCGCGGGGCTGTTAACGGTGGCATCACTCATGCTCATGTCCACGTTTGGCACCTCGTTCCTGCCGGGGTTCAAGGAGGGCACGTTCACGGTCTTTCTGCTGGCTCCGCCGGGCACATCGCTGGAGGAGAGCAACCGCCTGGCGGTGGGCGTGGAGAAGCAGTTCGCGGAGATCGAGGGTGTATCGAGCGTCACGCGCCGCACCGGCCGGGCCGAGCGCGACACGCACGCTGAGCCGGTGAGCAACTCCGAGATCGAGGTGACGGTCAAGCCTGGCGCGAAGCAGGACGCGGTCCGCGCCGAGATCGATCGCGTGATCTCCAATATCCCGGGCATCACGACGATGGTGGGTCAGCCGATCGAACACCGCCTGAGCCACGTCCTGTCGGGCACACCCGCAGCCATCGCGATCAATGTCTATGGCGACGACCTCAACGTCTTGCGCTCGCTCGCCAGACAGATTGAGGGCGAGCTCAAGGCTATTCCCGGCACGCGCGACGTCGCGGCCAATCGTGAGGTCATGATCACCTCGCTGCCCATTCGCTACCGCCCCCAGGACTTGGCGGCCGCGGGGCTTTCGCCCGCCTCGGCGGCACAGCAGGTGCAGCAGGCGCTCTACGGCGAGCGCGTCGCCGAGATTAATCAGGGCGTGCGCCGCTACGAGATGGTCGTGCGCCTGGCCGAGCGGGAGCGGGAGCGGATCGACCAGATCATGAACGTGCAGCTCCGCGGCGTCGGCGGGGCACTCGTGCGCTTGCGCGAGGTCGCCGACATCGGCCCGGAAAAGACCAGCAACCTCATCACGCGCGAGAACGCCCAGCGCAAGGCCGTCATCTCGACCAACATCGCCGAGGGGTACAACCTTGGGCAGTTGGTCGCCGTGGTGCAGGGCAAGGTCAATCCCATCGTGCAGAAGGCCGGGTACACGGTGCACTACGGTGGGCAGTTCGAGGCGCAGCAATCGGCCAGCCAGACCATCTACGGCATGGGCGCGGGCGTGGCGGTCCTGATGTTCCTCCTGCTGCAACTCTCGACGGGCAAGAGCCGCGTGGCCTTGCTCGTCATGCTCAACCTGCCGCTGGCATTGATCGGCGGCATCGCGGCGATCTACTTGACCGAAAGCCCATCGCTGGTGGGCAATACGCTGGCGCTCTTCGGGCTGTCGTCGTCTCGCTACATCGCGCCGGTGATTTCCATCGCCAGCATGGTGGGCTTCGTCACGCTTTTCGGAATCGCCGTCCGCAACGGCATCTTGCTCGTCAACCACTACGACCACTTGCAGCGACACGAGGGCAAGTCCATCGGCGACTCGATCATCCAGGGGTCGATGGAGCGGCTGGTGCCGATCCTCATGACAGCCCTCACGGCCATGCTCGGGCTTGTGCCGCTGGCGCTCGCCAATGGCAAGCCCGGCAGCGAATTGCTCGCCCCACTCGCCATCGTAGTGCTCGGCGGACTGATCTCCTCCACGTTCCTCAACCTGTTTGTCGTGCCGGCGGGGTATTCGCTGGTCTTCGGTCTGAGGCGTTCGACCTCGGACTCGCGCGGCGTATTCAGCCGGCTGGTGGAAGCCGTGCTACCCCGCCGCGTTCAACCCATTTTGAAAGGAAGTTGATTTGCCATGCGTACACTCATCCTCACCTCGCTGCTGACCTTCGCGATCGCCTTGGCAGGCTGCGACCGCAAGACCGAATCCGGCAAATCCGCGGCGGGCGGATCGTACGCCGCGTCCAAACCGGACGATCACGCTCACAAGCCCGGCGAGAAGCGCGATGATCATCAAGTCAAGCCCGAAAAGCCGGCGGGGCACGGCGGCGCAATTATCGAGCTGGGTTCGACGACGGTCGACGGCATGAGCGTCAAGGCTACGCGCGACAAAGGCGAAATCAAGCCCGGCGGCGACGCGCCGGTCGACGTCTGGATCGACGGCGGCCTGGGCAACGCGACCGCCGTGCGATTCTGGATTGGAACGGAAGACGCGAAGGGGTCCGTGAAGGCCAAGGCCGAAGTGGAAGACGGCAAGTGGCACACGCATACCGATGTGCCCGACCCGCTGCCCGCCGGAAGCAAGCTGTGGGTTGAAGTCGAGAGCAAGGAGGGAAAGAAGAGCGTAATCGCGTTTGAGCTGAAGCAGTAGGTCGACATAGCCATGCCAGACAATCAACCGGCTGCCGCGTCATCGCCAGCGTCGCGCGTCGAACGACTCGTGCTTCGAATCGAAGGGATGCACTGCGCGGAGGAAGTCGCTGCCATTCGCCAGGAACTCGACGGGCGCGCGGGCGTAACCGCTCTGGAATTCGACGTCCTCAACGCGAAGCTCTCGGCGACATACGACCCGCGCGTCATCGCACCGGACGCGATCGCTGCGTCCATCCGCAAGCTTGGCATGACCATCAATCCATGGGTCGACGCTCGGGCCGCCCCAACCGGCGGTGCGCGCGCCATGGACGGTCGCATGATCGCGACATTGGCCAGCGGCGCGCTGCTCGCCTTGGGGATGGTGCTTCACGCCGCGCAGCAGGGCTGGAAGGCGGTCTTCGGCGCGGCCACCCAGGAGCCCATGCCGATTTCCACGATCGTCGCGTACATCGCCGCCACCGTTTGCGGCGCGTGGTTCGTGGCCCCCAAGGCGTTTCTCGCGTTGCGACGAATCCGCGCGGACATGAACTTGCTCATGACCGTCGCCGTCATCGGCGCGATCGCGATCGGCGAATACTTGGAAGCGGCCGCGGTGGCGTTTCTCTTCGCGCTGTCGCTCATGCTCGAGTCCTGGAGCGTCGGTCGCGCCCGCCGCGCCGTCGCGGCGTTGATGGCCCTCAGCCCGCCCAAAGCCCGCGTGCGCCGGCCGGACGGCCGCGAGGATCTGCTCGATGTCGAAGCCGTGGCGATCGGCAGCACGGTCGTCGTCAAGCCGGGCGAGAAGTTTCCGCTCGACGGCCGCATGACGAAGGGCGAGACGACCGCCAACCAGGCGCCCATCACCGGCGAATCGCGCCCGGTTCCCAAAACCGTCGGCGACGAGGTCTTCGCCGGCACGATCAACGACGACGGCGCGGTGGAGCTGGTCACGACCAAGGTCGCCGTCGACACGACGCTGGCGCGGATTACGCGCATGGTCGGAGACGCCCAGGCCCGCCGCGCCCCCAGCGAACAGTGGGTCGAGACATTCGCGCGCTACTACACACCCGCCGTCATGGTGCTCGCAATCCTGGTCGCGACAATTCCCCCGATGTTCGTCGGAGGGGCATGGGGGTACTGGTTTTACCAGGCGCTTGTCCTGCTTGTGATCGCCTGTCCCTGCGCGCTGGTGATCTCCACACCCGTCAGCATCGTGGCCGCGCTGGCCAGCGCGGCGCGGCATGGCGTCCTCATCAAGGGCGGGCTGCACGTCGAGACCCCCGCGCGGCTGAAGGCGGTCGCGCTCGACAAGACCGGCACGCTCACCGAAGGCCAGCCGCAGGTGCAGCAGGTCGTTCCGCTGGCTGGGCACGAGGAGCGCGAGCTGCTGGAAATCGCCTCCGCGATCGAGCAGCGCTCCGAGCATCCGCTCGCACGGGCGATCGTCCGTTTCGCCGAGTCCAAAAACGTACGGCCCCCGCCGGTCGACGACTACCAGACGCTGAAAGGCAAAGGCGCCACGGCCACGCTCCACGGCAGAGCAGTCTGGATCGGCTCGCACCGGCTGCTGGAGGAGCGGGCCCAGGAATCGCCGGAAATGCATGCCCGGCTGGAGGCGCTCTCCGCCGCCGGCGCGAGCATCGTTGTCGTCGGCAACGACGAGCATGTGTGCGGTTTCATCGCGGTGGCCGATCGCGTACGCGATGCGTCGCAAGCGACCGTCGCCGCATTGCACGCGGCCGGCATCGAGCACGTCATCATGCTGACCGGCGACAACCACGGAACAGCCCGCGCCGTCGCGGCGGCGACCGGCGTGGACGAGGTGCGAGCCGAGCTGCTGCCCGAGCAGAAAGTCGCGGCCATTGAGGAGCTGGTGGCGCGCTACGGCGCTGTCGCGATGGTCGGCGACGGCGTGAATGACGCCCCCGCCCTGGCCCGGTCGACGCTCGGCATCGCCATGGGCGCGGCTGGCACGGACGCGGCGCTGGAGACGGCGGACGTGGCGTTAATGAGCGACGACCTATCCCGCCTGCCGTGGCTGATCCGCCACTCGCGCCGCACGCTGGCCATAATTTGGCAAAATATCGTCGCGTCGCTGGCGGTGAAGGCGGTCTTCATCGTGCTGACGCTCGCTGGTTATGCGAGCCTCTGGGCTGCCATTGTATCCGACACCGGGATTTCGCTGCTGGTGGTTCTGAATGCGATGCGGCTCTTGGCCGATTCATTTGAAAGCACACCTGATCCTTCGTAAAAACCAAGCTGAACGCTAGTCCCGCGTCACAGCGCTTCTCAAGAGTTTAGTGAGTATCGAGTGGTCCGCATTCCAATTCGAAAAATGGAGAATTCGATGAGACCCATGCTGATTGCCACAACCGCCGTATGGATCGTAATCGGCCCCGGCTGTACATCCTCGACAACCGATTTGGTCCGATCCGGCTACGTTAGTCTCAGGGTCAACGAGGAGACTTCCCAAAAACTGCAACTAGGCGTGTACGACAACGATGGTTCCCTTCTGGTCGAGGGAACTGTACGAGCCAGGGAACTTACTCTCGAAACGCATCTCGATGTGGCGATCGTGGCGCCGTCGGGCGAACTCGTCGGCGATGCTAAAGTCAATTTCCGCCGTCACGCATCATCGAATGCACGAGTTCCGGGTCGCAGTTCCGCAAGATCAACCCGAACCGGGGCGCAGCACTACCATTTTTCACTGCGATTCCCGAATCTGCCGCCTAAAGGCTCGATAGTTAGCTATTCAATCGATTATTCTGCGCACCCCCCGCGCAGCGTCAGACCGTAGCCCGCGCTTCTCATGCCGCAGAGGGCGCACCCCCGTTGGTATGACGCGGGTGGCGGGCGTTCCGCGCGGGTGGTTTTGTGATTTGAAGGCGCCGGTCGAAGGAGGCGGCGAACTACTGCGGCTCGCCGGTCGGCGCTTCGGTCGACAAAACTCCACTTGGATCCAACTGGCCTACTGGCACCAAAAGCGCCTTAAGGTCCTATAATAACTGCGTCCCGAGCTATTAGAGAAAGATGCTGGCAATGAAAAGTTCAACTGGCGTCCAGTCACCTCCAATTCGAACCCTCGTCATTCGACGCGATTCCTCGCGCCGAGCGATCTTTCATTTCAACCGACGACATCTTCCCGAATGCGTGACATGGGGGCGCGGACCAGGGGTTGAAACCCCTGGCTACGATCGCTCGCCCTGCCGGGCGAAGAAGGGCGCGGCGGGCGCTACGAAGAAGGGCGCGGCGTGCCGGGCGAATAAGGGCGCGGCGTGCCGGGCGCAGATGGGGCTTGGCTCTCGCGGGCGGTTGGTGTGGATCGGGCGGAAGGTGAGCGAAAAAATGGCCACGGCGAGTTGCCGTGGCCCGTGGTTTCGAGATTGCAGTGGTGGGGCGGCGGCGTGGGGCTGGTTCGCCCGTGGGCCGCGCGAACGATCAGTTCTGTCGCGTCTTCGGCTTTCGCGCGGTGGATGCGACAGGGGGTTCGTTTTCATCGCCCGCATAGCCGACCGGGCCGGCGCGGAGCAGATGGGCCGAGAGCACGCGCTCGACGAAGCGCGGGGCCAGGCCGTCGGTGTGGCCGCCGAAGTAGCCGTAGCTGGCGAAGGAGGACTTGTAGCCGATGTTGACGATCTTCTCTTTGCCGCGGGGCGACTTGAGGCCGACCTCGCCGACGCCGGTGGCGGCGTAGGCGCCGTCGATGGTGCCGAAGATTTTCATCGGCCCGGCGAGGACGGCGTCGTTGGGCGAGTAGTAGACGTAGATTTTTCCGCGAACCGCCTTCACGGCCTGACCGGCGTCGAAGGTGTAGTTCAGGCTCGACGCGAGCAGGACGACGTTGTCGACCTGGTAGCCGGGCTTCATGTCTTCGAGAGCCCACATCGCCACGCCGGTGCCGGCGGAGAGGCCGATCAGGCTGACGGGCTGCTCCGGGTACTTGTCGATGAACTCTTCGATTTTTCGCGCGACCTGGGTGCCGGCGAGGCGGGCGTTGAGGCGGAGCGTCTGGTCGATGGCGGGGTTGGCGAGGACCGACCAGGTGACGCTGGCGACCTGGCCTTTGAAGCCGGCACGGGCGAGGCCGTCGCGCAGGCCTGTGTCGCCGAGATCCCAGTTTCCCGCGCCGGGGCAATAAAAGACCATTCCGTTTCTGGCGGCGCTGGTGAAATCGGTGGTGCAGCCGCTGAGCAGGCCGACCGACGCGATGATGGCAAGTCCGATGACTCTCGGCATTTCAGGTCCCTTCCCGGATTTCTGCGTATTGGGTGTCCTCGCTGCGCTGTTGAGCAGCTAATCGACCGCCGGGCGCGGTTTCGACAGAATGTGGCGATGCACGCGCGTGCCCGGCTCGCAATTCGAGCATTTCCGGGCCACATGATCCGATATGCGCAGCCTAACGCACGAATCCGTCAGCGTCGAACGCATACATAGGATGCGACGAACGCTCGCCGCTAATCACGCTCGCTCGAACCGGGTCTGAATCCTGGGATGCGGAGCGTGTCGGAAGGTTTCTCGTCGGGGTGGACGGCGAAAACTTCCACGCGGGCGATGTCTTCGAAGGGGATGATGATGACGTAGGCGCCGACCTGGTAGTTTTCGTCGACGGGGACGCACTCGATGGCGAGCGCCTCGGTCATGCCGAGGTCGCAGATTTCCTTCATCTC
>JALHOX010000030.1 GCA_022842805.1 Phycisphaerae bacterium
CACTGTCGGCGCCAGCGCCAGCGCCGTCGGCCGGCTGGCCGTCGCCAGCCCCACCGCCAGCCCCGCCGCCGCAAAGCTCCCGCCATCCGCCAGCGACAACGCCAGCACGCTCAGCAACAGCGTCACGCTCTCGGCATACGCAAAGCTGAAATAGCACGCCTGCGGCAGGCAAAACACCAGCGCCACCGCAAAGGCCGCCGCGCTCGCGTCGATCCGCCGCCACACCCAGCGATAAAGCACCAGCGCCGCCATCAGCGAACACACGTGCGACACCAGGATCATCGCCCCATTCGAAGAACCCACCACGCCGCGGACCCCCCGCGCCAGCAGCGGAAAGAGCGGAAAAAACGCGATGTTCTGCTCTTTCTCCCACTGCGCGGCGTTCGCCGCCACCGGCCGATAGCGATAGCCCCCCTCCACGATCGTGCGATAGTGAAACCCGTCCGAGCGACACAGCGGCTCAAAATCGTGCAGCACGCGACGCCGCGTCTGCGACTCCGCCGACTCCGGATCCGCCAGCGCCCGCGCGACGCGCTGCTGATGATGCTCCATCCGCGGCGTCAGTTGATGAGCAATCCGAAACTCAAACGCCGCGCCCAGATAGGCCGCCAGCCAGACCATCAGCCGCGTCAGAAACCAGATCGAAAGCACGGTCGGGATGCCCGACGTCCAGCGCGGCTTGCCCGCCTCGGTGTGCTCGTTCTCTGCAAACCACAGCCGCGACGCGCCCGCGCCGCCTTCGTACCCCGCGCTCATTCGGCGGCGAGCTTGTGCGACAACAGCCGGCGAATGTGGTTGAGCAACTCCAGCTTGTTCACCGGCTTGCTGATGAACACATCCGCCCCCGACTCGCGGGCCCGCTCCTCATCGGTCACTTCGTTCAACGCCGTGATGACGATGATCGGCAGATCCTGATGCGCCGGGTCGGCCTTCAGCCGCCGGCACACATCGAACCCGCTGCAGCGCGGCATCATAATGTCGAGCAGCAGCAGATCGGGCTTCTGCGCCGCCACCGCCTTCAGCGCCGCCTCGCCGTCCGCGGCCGAGATCGTCCGCAGCGGCAACGCCTCCAAATATGCTTCGAGCAACTCGACGATCTGCGGATTGTCATCGGCGATCAGCACGGTCGCCGCCGGCGCACTCGTGAAGTTGGACATACTCAGCCTCCGATTCGGTCATTCGACCTCGCGCAGTGTGATGCTTTGCAATTGCTCCCGCAATCGAATCAGGGCCCGATCGTCGCTGCTTTCGATCCGCCGCCGCAGCTCACGCAGATCCTCCTCATGGTCCACATCGAACCATCCCGGCCCGATCACCGGCCTCATTCCGGCCCGCTCCGCCGCCGCGATCGACTGCTCCAGCACGCGTTCCGTGCCCCAATCGACGCCCTCAAACAGCCCATCCGCCATCCGCGTCGCCGAGATCAGACAATAGCCGCCGTCCGCCGCCGGCTCGAAATAGACCTCGCCCGCCCCGATCGCCCGCGCCGCCTCCAGCCGATCATCGGGCAGATCCGGCGAATCGGCCCCCACAAAGACAATCGGCCCCCGCCCGACCTCGCTCGCCCACCGCCCCGCCCGCATCAGCCGCTCCCCCAGCGTCCCCGCGCCCTGCGAAATCACCTCCCAATCGCCCCCAGCCCCCGCCGAAAAATTCGCCGCCGCCCCATCCGGCGTAACGCACACCACCCGCCGCCCAACATGCGCGCGGGCGCTCCGCGCCATCGTCGCCTCCAACATCGCACGATAAGCCGCGCGCGCCGCGTCGGCCCCCAGCGTCGCCGCCAATCGCGTCTTCACCGGCCCGCTCGCCGGATCGCGGGCAAACAGCATCAGCGTCGACTCGGGCCGCTTATTCATCACGTTTCAGTTTGCTTGTGGGAACCTTGGGGCGTTTCTATAGTTTCACTGGGCAAGAGGGCCGCCGCCGGTCCGGTCGATCGTCGGCCGCGCTCCTCGACCCGGATCGTTACCCAAAACCGCACGCTCGGCGAGTCGGCAGGAGAGTTTTTGATGCACACGGATGGTCGCGGTGCCCTACGTTGGATGGTCGCGGGCCTCGTCGCCGCCGGCTTGGCCGGAACAATCGCAGGCACCGGTTGCGGCAGCGGCGGGCAGGGATTCGAATTCCTCGGCGGACTCTTCCCCCTCAACCTGCCACCCGCAGGCGGCGGTAACGGCGGCGGCGGCGGAAGCAGCGGCGGCGGAGGCGGACTCGGCGGCGGGCTCGGCGGCGGATCACGCGAATTCGTCGACCCCTGCACCCTCCCCGACGCCCGAAAGCTCATCCGCATCTCCATGCGAAATGACAGCGAGGACTTCGTCCACTACTTCCTCCTCCTCGTCGCAAACATCAACGAAGGCGCAAACGAAGGAAACGGCAGCGTCTGCCCCGACGACGTCGACCTCTACACCACCTTCGGATACCAGCTCGTCGCCGATGGCGCAGTCCGCGAACTCGGTAGCGTCTGCGTCGTCGGACCCGCGCTCTTCTACCTCCATCGCGGCGGCCAGTTCCGCGCAGGCGGCGCCTCGGGCCTCGCTTCCGCCATCGGCCCCGCCGCCGGCGCCAGCTCCACCTTCGACGCCTTCTTCACCAGCTCCGGCGCTTCCGTCCCTATCCCCGATTTCATCTACTTCAGCAACACCGGCAGCGGCGAAGGCCGCTCGCTGCTCATCAGCCGCCCCATCCTCTCGCCCTGCTCCGCCATCACTCTCGCGGGCGATCCCATCTGCGAGCAAGACGGCTTCTACTACGTCGACGAAACCGATCGCATCGTCGGCACCACCGCCCTCGGATTCGGCTCCGGACGACGCGTCTCCGCCGAGTTTCAGGGCACCGGCTGCCAGTGCCTCGGATCCAACGACCCCTTCCAACTCCTCGGCCCCGCTCGCGCCGCAGCCGCCAACGCCCGCTGCAACGAGTTCCTCCGCGGCGGCCGCATCGATTACGTCTTCATCCGCGATGACCAAGAACCGCCCGTGCCCCAGCTCGTCTGGCGCGTCACCGACGCCAACGGCAGCATCGTCCACGCCTTCGACGAACGCACCGGCGTTCAGTAATCACCAGGGCGGATTTCTTCCGCCGCTTCCCCGCATCGAATGCACCACACTCCGCGCCGACAACGGCGCGGATTTCGTTTTCGCCGCGCTTGCAATCCCCTCCAACCTGCGCGAGTCTTCTCCCTCACGCGTAAGGTCCGCTGTGCGGACCGCTTCATCGCGACCATTCAGAAAACCAAGGACCGCCCATGCCCGCTCCTAAAGCCTCAAAATCCAAGCCCGCCGCCAAAAATACAAAGCCCGCCGCTGCCAAGCGCTCCCAACCCGCGCCGAGCCACGGCCACCACGCGCACCATGCCGCCCACAAAAAACCCGCCGCCCACAAACACTCCACCGAAACCCCCGGCGGCGACATCAAGCGCACCGAATCCGACATGGGCGACGGCTGGAAGCACGGCCTCAAGCCGCTCCAGCCCATCGACGTCCGCAAGACCAAGTCCTTCGACCAGATGCTCCGCGCCATGGCCCAGACCAGCTTCGGCGGCCGCAACCTCGGCGAAGCCGCCGACGTGGTCTACGACATGGTCATGGACCCCGATTGCAAAGTCGTCATGACCCTCAGCGGCGCCATGACCATCGCCAAGCAGGGCCTGCTCATCGCCGAGATGATCGAGCAGGGCATGGTCGACGCCGTCGTCAGCACCGGCGCGCTCATGTGCCACGGCCTCAGCGAACAGACCGGCCACACCCACTTCCGCCACGACCCGAGCTGGACCGACGACGAGCTCTACGACGCCGGCTACAACCGCGTCTACGACACCCTCGAGCTCGAAGCCAGCCTCGACGACCTCGCCCTCATCATCCGCGATATCCTCAAGGGCTATCACCCCAAGCACCCCGTCGGCAGCCACGACATCAACCGCGAGATCGGCCGCCACCTCGCCAAGAAGCCCGGCCGCGCCGTCCTCAAGGCCGCCTACCAAAAGAACGTCCCCGTCTACGTCCCCGCCTTCAGCGACAGCGAACTCGGCCTCGACCTCTACATGCACAACGTCCTCGCCAAGGACGAAGGCCATCAGCCCATCCAGCTCGACCCCCTCAAAGAAGTCGGCGACTGGCTCGACTTCTGCATGAAAGCCAAACGCCTCGGCATCTTCACCATCGGCGGCGGCGTCCCCCGCAACTGGGCCCAGCAGGTCGGCCCCCTCGGCGAACTCCTCAACCGCCGCAGCAAAGGCAAGCTCGGCGGCCTCATCCGCTTCCACTACGCCTGCCGCATCTGCCCTGAACCGACCCACTGGGGCGGCCTCTCGGGCTGCACCTATTCCGAAGGCGTCTCCTGGGGCAAATTCGTCCCCGAAGCCGAAGGCGGCAAATTCGCCGAAGTCTACGCCGACGCCACCATCGCCTGGCCCATCCTCGTCCGCGGCGTGCTGGAGCGCATGGGCCGCGTCTGATTTTGCTGGCGTGTAGGTCGGGTCATCGACCCGGCGCTGCACGGCGCAGCCACGTTTCGAGCTGCGAGTGCAGAGTGTCGAGTTGAAGACGCGAGGCCGTGAACCGCTGCGATGGGTGGCACGTAGGGTGGGCCGTGCCCGCCCTTTGCCGCCTCCGCGCACGCGAACCAACCGCAGCTATGCCCGAGCGCACCGACAACAAGTTGGGACTCACGATCTGGGGTATGCCCCTCGTCATCTGGCGTGCGAAGCGGCCATGGCTCGCACTTGCGGTGGTGTGTGGCATCGCAAGCTTCCTTACCAATTTCGCGATCATCGGCACATTCCACCGCCCCGCCCTAGGCGCCAAAGCGCTGTTTATCGCCGGCTTTCTGATCGGAATCATCGGCAGCATGCTGGCAAAGCGACGTGTCGGCCGCCGGATCCGCGAAGACGGATATCAGGTTTGCCCCTGCGGTTACAGCCTCAAAGGTCTATCTCAAACGGGCAACTGCCCCGAGTGCGGGCGGGAATTCGATCTCGAAGTGCTACCGGTTCTATGGCATCGGTGGCTTGACTAGCGCGACGCGTCATCACACGCGCGTTACGATTCTGATGTTGTCGTCCTCAGACCCGACGGTGGGGCGCCTCGCATGAATGTCTCCTCCCGTTGGCGAACCGAGAACACAATCATCTGCACCGTTTCGATTGCGTTTTTCGTCGTCGCCCTTCTCACAGTCTCTCCCCACGTCCACTGCGACGACGCAACAGCGATTTCAAACATGAATTACGAAGTCCAGATTCGTAAGGCCGCGTTTGCTGCAATCGACCGTGGCGCGGCGGCCAATGATTCACAGACAACACTCGCCGAGTGGAATTACGTCGAGGCCATCGTAAAAAAACTGCGAACCGGTTGGCCCGGGCTGCGGTTCGAACCCGCGTACCGACCTGTGAAGTATGACTCAACGGATATTGCAGTATTGATTGTCGCGCGGGTCGCGTGGCGAATCTCCGAGTGCATCGACCCCGTTCGCACAGATCGGCTGTGGACGCTGATGCACGCACTTCGGCCCGAAGACAGCGACTCTTCGGGACTCCGAAGATTCTGGGAGTCCTGCTTTTCGCTCTATCGGCTCGACCCGAGTCGCCGCAACCCCATTCGCGACGCCACTTCGCGCCCGGCCGCGCCAAAGCATGACTAGCGCCGGCCGCCACGCCTCGCCGCCCGCGGCGCGCCCCTCTTCCATTCGCTATTCGCCATTCGCAATTCGCTATTCGCCATTCACTCCCCCCATCCCACTTCCGCCCAAACCGCAAAATGATCCGACGGATAACGCCCATCAATCTTCCGCCGATCGATCTCCGCATGGCGGACCTTCCAGCCCGGCCCGATCCACACATAGTCGATCTTGCGATCACCGCCGTCGCTCTTCACATCAAACCCCGTAAACGTGCCCGCCGCACCGCCGGCGTGCAGTACGCGGTACGTATCGCGCAGCGTCAGCTTGTCCCCCGTCGCGCCGCGCAGCGTCTCGATCGCCGGGTTGTCCTCCGCCGCGTTGAAATCGCCCACGACCAGCAGCGGATCGCCGCCCCCCGTGCGCTCCGCCAGCGCCGCGAAATGCGCGCGAATCTGCGTCGCCGCCCGCAACCGCGAATCCTGGCCGACATGATCCAGATGCACGTTGTACACCGTGCACCCTCGCCCGCTCCGCCAATCGATCAGCCGCGCCCACGTGCACAGCCGCGTGCAGGCGTTATCCCACGTGATCGACCCCGGCTCAAAGGGCCGATCGCTCAGCCAGAAGACGCCGCTCTCGACGATCGCGAATCGCGCCCGATCCACCAAAATCGGGCAGGCTTCGCCTTTCAGCCGCCCATCCTCTCGCCCCACGCCGATCGCCGCATAGCGCGGCAGCGCCGCCAGCAGCTCGCGCACCTGAAACGCCTCCGCCTCCTGCAACCCCCACACATCCAGATTCAGATCCTCCATCGTCCGCACCACCCGCGCCCGCCGCACCTCCCAGCGATCTTCGCCATCGCTCGCAGAGCCGAAGCGAATGTTGAAACTGCCGACCCGCAGCCCCGCCTCATCGCCGGCCTGCGCCGCCGCCGCAAGCAGCAGCGCAACCGCACAACATCCCCAACCGAACCAACCCACGCGAGCCATGTTCATCGTCGTCAACTCCGGTCGAGCGCAAGCGCGCCGCGCAATCAAACCCGCCGTCGCGTTGCGAGCCCCGCGATCAACAGCAGCATCGCTCCCGCCGGCTCCGGAATCAGTACCGCCTCGGGCGAAGAATTGGTGTAGCTGATCGCGGCGCCGGCGACCTCCGCCGGACCGCCCGTCACATCATCATGCCCCAGGAAAATTCGATTCGTCGCACCGGTGCCCTGCAAAAAGCCGCTGGCTTGATTGTGTACCTGCACCTCGCCGAAATCGCCCTGAATCTCGACCCAACCGAACAAGCCGTTATCGCCAGTCACCACCTGCAACTCGATGAACGGAAACTGAACCGTCGGCAGCCCGCGATCCAGTCCCGTCGCCACCGCGGCTGAAGGGTCGGCCTCGCTCCCGCCCCACGTCTGAATGCCCGGCACCTGAGTCCAGCGACGAATGTCATCGGTCGGATCGTTCGGCGTCGTGGCGTCGTCGAGCAAGCGCTGCCAGATATTCGTCCGCGTGATCTGCAGGTTGCCGGTCACGCTGAGCGAAAGATCAATGCGCCTCAGATTCGTGACCGGCGACGTGCTCCCGGGGCTGAGATCGGCCCAGAGGTAAAACCGCGTGATGTCGGTCGGCCGATCAATCAGCACGACCGGATCCCCGGTGCCCGGCGGAAGCGCCGCACTCTGATCGTCATCTCCGTCAACCAATCCCGTCATCGACAAGAAATACCGCGTCGCGACCTGCCCCCAGGCATGACCACCCAACAAACTCGCCAAAACAAAGCTGACGATCCAACGTCTCGACATGATGCGCCTCCTTTTTTCCACCCATCCCAGCGCGACTCGAAACCGACCCGATTCGCCCGCTCCACCCAACGCCGCGCGCGACCCCCAATCGACCGATCGCCCGCCGCGACGATGGCTGAGCAGCGATTCCCGTAGACGCGACCGGCATCCTATCGCCGCTCCCGCCGACCGCTACGCAATCTGAGCAAATCCACCCCAATTCGCGGCGTCGCCGCCCCCGCCGGCCGCCCCGATTTGGCTTTCCGCCCCGCCTCGCTCACAATCTCCCCGTGGCGTCGGCCCAGCTGTCCATCGTCGTCCCCGCCTTCAACGAACTGCCCAACTTGGGGCCGCTCGTCGAGCGCATCACCGACGCGCTCGCCCCGCTCGCAACCGCTTACGAAATCATCATCGTCGACGACGGCAGCCGCGACGCCACGCCCGCCCTCATCGCCGATCTGCGGGCGCAGCACCCGCAGCTTCAGTGCATCCGCCTGGCCCGCAACTTCGGCCATCAGGCGGCCCTCTTCGCCGGCCTCGAATACAGCCGCGGCCTCGCCGTCGTCACGCTCGATGCCGACTTGCAGCACCCGCCCGAGCTCATCCCCGACCTCGTCGAGCGCTGGCGCGCCGGCTTCGACGTCGTCCAGGCCGTCCGCACCGCCACCCACGGCGAAAGCGTCGCCAAGAGCTGGACCTCCGCCGCGTTTTATCGCCTGCTCAGCACCGTCACGCAGATTCGCCTCGTCCCCGGCTCCGCCGACTTTCGCCTCATGTCGCGGCCCGCCGTCGACGCGCTCCTGCAATGTCGCGAGCGCGTCCGTTTCCATCGCGGCCTCGTGCAGTGGATCGGCTTCAGCGTCGCCGAGGTGCCCTACGAAGCCGCCTCGCGCTTCGCCGGCCAGACCAAGTATTCCTGGGCGTCGATGATCCGCCTCGCCGCCAACGCCATCTTCTCCTTCAGCAGTTGGCCCCTCCGCCTCGCCGGCATGGCGGGCGTCGTCGTCTCATTCGCCGCCCTGGCCTATCTCGCCTTCGTGCTCTGGGCCAAGTTCTTCTCGAGCGCGGTCGTCCCCGGCTGGAGCTCGATCCTCGCCGCCGTCCTCGCCTTGGGCGGCATGCAGCTCGTCGTGCTCTGGATCATCGGCGAGTACCTCGGCCGCCTCTACGAGGAAGCCAAGCAGCGCCCGCTCTACGTCGTCAAGGAATCGACCATCGCCCGCGCCGCCCCCATCATCGCCGGACAGTTCAGCAACGGCGCCGCCGACGGCAAAACCATCGACGGCGTGCCGTTCGATCTCAACACCAGCGTGCGCGAGCGGATCGAAGCGATCTTCATCTCGCCGCCGGCGTTGCGCTCCGCCGCCGCTCCGCCCAGCGCCGCCGATCGGTCGCAGCCCGTCCGCCCGCAATCACGCGTCGAGCTGGACGAGGATTGATTTCGCAAAGTCCGGATCGCCCGGAAAATCGATCGGCAGGCTCGGCCGCATCACCACGCGACAACTCCGCCGCCCCGCCACATCCAGCATCATCCGCTCCAGCGTCCGCCGCGCCGTCGCGCGATGGTTGGTGCAAATCAAAATCTGGCCGCGCGGCGCCAACAAACTCACGCACCCGCTCAGCAGCGCCGGCCACGCATCGGGCAGCGCAAACACCCGCCCGCCCTCCCGCGCCCGCGCAAAGGTCGGCGGATCGGCGATGATCAGATCAAACCGCTCCAGCTTCTTGTTCGCCCGCTTGAAATAATCCATCACATCGTCGGCATAAAAGCGATGCGCATCGAGCGCCAGGTTGTTCAACGCAAAGTTGCGCTTGCCCCACTCCAGAAACCGCTTCGACACATCGACGCTCGCCGTCACCGCCCCAGCGCTCGCCGCCGCCACCGAAAAGGCGCAGGTGTAGGCAAACAGGTTGAGCACTCGCGGCGCATCGGCACTCGCCTCGCGCTTCTGCACTTCCCCCTCGTCTCTCGCCGCGCCCGATTCCGCGCCCGCTTCGTCGCCCGGCGAGCCTTCGACCGCTGCCGCATCGTCCTCGCGCCCGCCGTCGTCCCGCCCTTTCACACGCGGCGGTAAAAACATCTCGCGCACCCGCTTGCGATTCAGCCGCTGCTCGCAAAACAGCCCGACCGAAAACCCGTCATACGGCCGAATCTCGTATCGCAGATCGTTCTCGATCGCGACCACCGCCTCGCCGACCGACTCGCCCACCCACGCCGTCGGGTCGCGATGGGCCGTCTCGACCGCCGCCGCCGTGCCGCCGCTGCGATCCTTCGGAAACGTCTTGCGATAAACCGCCTTCGCCCCCACCGCGACCCGCGCTGCCTCCGCCACCTCGCGCAGCGCCGCCTCATCCAGCTCGCACCGCCCCTCATGCACCTGCGCGACGAGCACCTCCCCAAACCGATCGATCACCACCCCCGCCAATCCGTCGCCCTCGCCATGCACCAGGCGATAGGCATCGTCATGTCGACTCTTCAGCAAGGGCGCTCGCCGCTCAAGCGCGGCCTTCAGACGTTCGGTGGGGTTCATTGGGGCGGAGGATAGTCGAGAGAGAGGGCCGCGGAGGCACGCGGACGGCGCTCACCCGCCGATTCGCCCGGCGCGGCCGAGCACGCTGGTCGCGCCGATCAGATTCGGAACGGGCCGAAAGCGAGCAAATGAGGGCACCCATTGCGCCGGCCTGGTACCAACTGCCGCCGCGATCCCCTATCGCCTGCGAATCGCCAGCGCAGCGATCGACATCAGCATCAAGCTGGCTGGCTCCGGCGTCCGCGCACCTTCCGGCGACGCATTGCTATAGCTGACGCTCTGACCCGGAATTTCGGCGGGGCCGCCCACGTTGTCGTCGAGCCCGAGGTAGATCGTATTGGTCGGCCCGGTCCCCTGAAGAAATCCACTGGCGTTGTTAAGGATCTGAATTTCACCCGCGTTTCCGGTGGTCGTAATCCAACCGAAAAGCCAAAGCCCGCCAGCGCGGTCCTGATTGTCCAGCGAAGTCGTCGCCGTGCGTGTCGTCAGACCCGGCTCCAACACGGCCACTGCCGGAGCGAGATCGACAAAGCTGTTATCCCAAGTCTGTCGACCTGGCGCCGACGCCCAGCGGTTCAAATCATCGCTGGTGTCGTCCGGCGTTCCTCCATCATCCAGAGTTCGCTGCCAAATGTTGGTCTCGATAATACTCATGTTTCCGGTGGTCGAGAATGCGAGGTCAATCCCTTTGAGGTCAGTCAGCGGCGCAGTGCTCGAAGGGCTTAGGTCGGCCCATAGGTACCAACGCACGGGTGCGCTCCCAACACCGGTCGGGTCGGGGTCGCTGATTATGTTCGGCGCCGTGGCGGCGCTCTGCTCGTCGTTGGGGTCAGCGAGACCCTCAAGCGCCAGGAAATACCTGGCGCCGACGGCGAATGACTGAACCGACAGCACCGACAGGAAAGCGATGCCGCGCAGCGTCTGTTTTGTTCTCATTGTTCCCTCTTTCACCATTCGATTTCCGGACCGATTGAAGTGCTAACTCGATGATCCATAGCTTAATCTGCGTATAGTCCAGCAATCAACAAGATTTATGACGCCGGACTCGCGCGGACCGTAGATCGCGGGGACCGAATCGCGTCGCAAAGTTTGTTCGTTCGCCTACCCGCGTGTCGCCCCGCTCGTCGCGTCATGCATCGCCTCCGCCGCCGCTCCCACCCCCGCCGCCAATTCTCCGCCCCGCCGCTCCCCCATATAAACACACCATGCGAATCGCAATCATCGGCGCAGGCGTCTCCGGCCTCACCGCCGCGTATCTCCTCCAACACGACCACGACCTCACCATCTACGAAGCTGCCGACTGGATCGGCGGACACAGCCACACCGTCGAAGTCCCCGACCTCGACGCCCGCGGCACACCCCGCAGCGTGTCCATCGACACCGGCTTCATCGTCTTCAACGAGTGGACCTACCCCAACTTCTGCAAGCTGCTCGCCCGCCTCGGCGTCGAGTCCATCCCCAGCGACATGAGCTTCTCCGTCCGCGACAACCGCGACGGCCTCGAATACGCCGGCACCAGCCTCAACAGCCTCTTCGCCCAGCGCGCCAATCTCTTCCGCCCCCGATTCTGGCGCATGCTGCGCGACATCCCGCGCTTCTTCGATCAGGCCCGCCGCATCGCCGCCGCCCCACCCGCCGAGAGCGAGGGCCTCACCGTCGGCTCGCTCCTGCGCGAGGGCCGCTTCAGCCGCGAATTCATCGAACAACACCTCACCCCCATGGGCGCCGCGATCTGGTCCGCCGAAACGGGCGCGTTCGGCGACTACCCGATGTACTTCCTCGCCCGCTTCATGAAAAACCACGGCATGCTCAATATCCTCGACCGCCCGATCTGGCGCACCATCCGCGGCGGCTCACGCGAGTATGTCGCCGCCCTCACCGCCGGCTTCCGCGATCGAATCCGCCTCTCCACGCCCGTCCGCGCCGTCCGCCGCCTCGCCGATCGCGTCGAGATCGTCACCGACCACGGCCCCACGCAGCGCTACGAAGCCGTCATCCTCGCCGTCCACAGCGACATCGCCCTGCAGATGCTCACCGACGCGAGCGCGGCCGAGCAGTCCGTGCTGGGAGCCATTCGTTATCAGCCCAACGACGTCGTCCTCCACACCGACATCACCCGCCTCCCCAATCTCCGCCGCGCCTGGGCCAGTTGGAATTACCGAATCGAAGCCGACGAATCCGCGACGGCCCGCCTGACGTACAACATGAATATGCTGCAGCGGCTCACCACGCGCGAGGTCCATTGCGTCTCGCTCAATCAGACCGAGCACATCGCCCCCAACCGCGTTTTGGGCCGCTACTGCTACGATCATCCCCAGTACACCCTCGAATCTCAGCGCGCCCAGCAGCGTCTGGCCGAGGTCAGCGGGCGCAATCGCACCTTCTATTGCGGCGCGTACTGGGGCTTCGGTTTTCATGAGGACGGCGTGAAAAGCGGTCTGGCAGTCGCAAAATACTTCGGAAAGCAGCTCTGATGGCGGCCAGCGCCATCTTCCGCGGCTCCGTGCGCCACCGCCGCTTCGGCCCGGTGGAACACACCTTTCGCTTTCCGCTTTTCATGATGTACCTCGACCTCGCCGAGCTGCCGACGATCTTCCGTCGCTACTGGCTCTGGTCGGTCGAGGGCTGGGGCCTGGCCCGCTTTCGCACCCGCGACCACCTCAAGCACGCCCGCCCCGCCGGCCAAAAGCTGGAGTCGATCGCGCAGCTCGACACCGCCGCCCGCGACCTGGTCGAATCAAAAACCGGCCGCCGCCCCGCCGGCCCGATCCGCCTCCTCACCCACCTGGAGTACTTCGGCCACCGCTTCAACCCGGTCAGCTTCTTCTATTGCTTCGACGCCGCCGATCAACGCCTCGAAGCCGTCATCGCCGAGATCAACAACACCCCCTGGGGCGAGCAGCACTGCTACGTGCTCGACGCCGCCCGCGCCGAGCCCGAGAGTCGCTCCGCCGCCGCGCCGAATGGCCCCTTCGCCCTCTGCTGGCAGCTTTCAAAAGATTTTCACATTTCCCCCTTCATGGCCATGGCGCAGGATTATTCATGGCGGTTCGCGCCCCCCGGCGAACGAATCGACATCCACATGGAGAACTTCGAATCCCAGCAGCGACTCTTCGACGCCACACTCTCGCTCAAGCGAGTGGAAATCAGCGCCGCCGCCCTCGCCGCCGCGCTGCTCCGCTATCCGCTCATGACCACACAGGTGGTCGCCGGAATCTACTGGCACGCCCTCCGGCTGAAGCTCAAGGGCGCTCGTTACTATCCGCACCCAAAGACCCTCGCAACGCCGAATAAAGCAACGCACGGATGAACACCGACTCGACCTGCTCCACTACCGGCTACGGCACCAGCGTCGCACCCGCGACCGCCGGCGGTCCTTCGTCAGCGCTCATGCGCCGCACCATCCACCAGACTCTGGCCCGCCTCCACCACGGTCGCATCACCGTCATCGAAGGCGCAGAGCGCGCCACCTACGGCTCTCCCGCCGCCGACGACCTGCAGGCCACGATTCACGTCCTCAGCCCCGAGCTCTATCAGGCCGTCGCCTTCGGCGGCATCCTCGGCTCCGCCGATGCGTACATCGCCGGCCACTGGACCTGCGACGACCTCACCGCCCTCATCCGCATTTTGCTGCGCAACGAAGACGCGCTCGACCGCCTCGGCGCATTGTGGCGACGGCTGGTCATGCCCATCTTCGCGACGCTCAGCGACGGCTTTCGCCCCTGGCTCAACGCCAACGGCCGCGCCGCCAGCAAGCGCCACATCTCCGCCCACTACGACCTCGGCAACGACTTCTATCGCCTCTGGCTCGACGAGACGATGTCCTACTCCTGCGGCATCTTCACCAACGAATCCACCACCCTGCACGGCGCCCAGGTCGCCAAGCTCGACCGCATCTGCCGCCGGCTCGAGCTGTCGCCGCGCGACCACCTGCTCGAAATCGGCACCGGCTGGGGCGGCCTGGCGCTGCACGCCGCCCAGTACTACGGCTGCCGCGTCACAACCACCACCATCTCCCGCGAGCAATATCGCTTCGCCTCGCAGCGCATCGCCGACGCCGGCCTGGCGCACCAGGTGACCGTGCTCGAGTGCGACTATCGCGACCTCCGCGGTCAATACGACAAATTGGTCTCGGTCGAGATGCTCGAAGCCATCGGCTGGCGCGCCTATCCCCGCTTCTTCGACATCTGCGCACGCATGCTCAAGCCCCACGGCCGCATGCTCCTGCAGACCATCACCATCGCCGACCGCTACTACGAAGCCGCCAAGCGCCAAACCGATTTCATCAAAAAGTACATCTTCCCCGGCAGTTGCATCCCCTCCGTCGCCGCGGTGCAGTCCGCCGCCGCGCGCACCGACCTGACTCTCCGCGAGCTCGTCGACATCGGCCCGCATTACGCCACGACGCTCGCCCGCTGGCGCGAGCGCTTCCATGCCAACGTCGCCGCCATCCGCTCCCTCGGCATGTCCGAATCCTTCATCCGCAAGTGGCACTTCTACCTCTGCTACTGCGAAGCAGGCTTCGAGGAGCAAACTCTCGGCGACATCCAGGCCCTCTTCAGCAAACCCGACGACCGCCCGCGGCTCGCGCCATGACGGCGCTCATCCTCAACGTCCTCGCCCTGCAACTCGGCTGGGCGGCCTGCGTCGTCGGCGCAGCCCGCGGATTGCCCTGGCTCGGCCCCGTCGTCGTGGCCGTCTTTCTCGTCGTCCACGTCGCCCTCCGAAAGCGACGCATCCCGCTCATTTTGTTCACCATCATCGGCGCGCTCGGCGGCTACTCCGTCGATTGCGCCCTCACCGCCGCCGGCTTCCTCGATTTCCCCCTCTCTCCCAACGCCCGCAACATCTGCCCACTCTGGATGCTGGCCCTCTGGGTCAATTTCCTCACCGGCATCACCGGCTCGCTCGCCTTCACGCAGACGCGCCCCGTCGCCGCCGCGGCGCTCGGCTTCATCGGCGGCCCCATGGCCTACTTCGGCGCCGAGCGACTTGGCGCCGTCAGCCTCACCCACCCGCGCTGGCTCTCGCTGATCTGGATCGCAGGCGAGTGGACCCTGGCCGTCCCGGTCCTCGCCGCGATCTGTCGCCGCGTCCTCCCGCCGCCCGCCTCCGCCCCTCAAGCCGACACGCAGACCGCCGCCCTCGCTCCGCCCCCGTCCTCCGGAGCATCAACATGAATCCGGCTCAACTCGCCGCGCTGATCGTCCTCGCCGCCGCCTCCGCCATGATGTTCGCCCTCTGGCTCCGACAGCGCCAAACCAACAACGCCGGCGTCGTCGACATCGGCTGGACCTTCGGCATCGGCGGCGCCGTGCTCATTTTCGCCCTGCTCGTCCCCGCTTACACCCCGCGCAAGCTGATCGTCGCCGCCATGACCGCCGTCTGGTCATTGCGCCTCGGACTTCACCTCGTCCATCGCGTCGGCCGCGAACCCGAAGACGGTCGCTATCAACTGATCCGCGAGTGGGCCGGCAAAAACGCCCAGCAATTTCTCTTCTGGTTCTTTCAGCTGCAGGCCGCCTGGATTCTGCTCTTCGCCCTGCCCCAACTGATCGCCATGCAGCACCCCGCCCCCACGCTCCGCATCTGGGATTTCGCCGCCGTCGCCATCTGGCTCCTCTCGCTCACCGGCGAATCCATCGCCGATCGCCAGCTCGCCGCCTTCCGCGCCGACCCGACCAACAAGGGCAAAGTCTGCCGCGTCGGCCTGTGGCGCTATTCGCGCCATCCCAATTACTTCTTCGAATGGCTGCACTGGTTCGCCTATTGCAGCATCGCCATCGGCATGCACCCCTGGGGCTGGCTCACCCTCCTCGGCCCCGCGCTCATGCTCTACCTGCTGCTCTGCGTCACCGGCATCCCCCCCACCGAGCGCAACGCCCTCCGTAGCCGCGGCGACGCCTACCGCGAGTATCAGCGCACCACCAGCGCGTTTTTCCCCTGGTTCCCCCGACCATCTTCCCGCTGAGCGGACCCCGGCCGAACACGGCCCCGCCCACGCCGGCGCGCGCTTCAGCCCGCGCGGACAAACTCGTCCGCGCGGCGCCGAATCGCGTCACGTCTCGACCCGCTCAGGCGTAAACGTCCACGCCCGCTCGCATCGACCTCCCAAATCCCGAAAACATCGCGGCAACGTCCGCATCACCTGTCAGCTCAATCAGCGCCGCGTAGGTCCGCGCCGATCGCGCCAGGTCCAGCGGCGCACCACTCGACCCGCTTTGCCGCGCAACCGACTCGCGACCCGAGCCATCGCCGCCGCCGCTCGACACCGTGCCGCCCCCGCTCCGCTCCGCAGGCGGCGGCGGCTCCACGACCTGTTTCGGCTTCGTCGGCGGAGGCGGCGCTCGAACAGCCTGGCTCGTGGCGCCGATCAGGGCCGACGACTTGTCTGCACTGATCATCGCATGTCTCCTAAGCGGCGAAACGCTTTTCTCGCCGCAAGAGGAGTCTGCGATACGAACGGTCAGGAATGCAAAGATTTTGAATACTCACGAGCCGACCCGCGTTCCCATCGCCCGCGACACATTGTTCGCGGACGGCGCTCCGCCCCATCCACGCCAAACCCCGCCCCACATCGCGCAGGCGTGTCGATAACTGTCACTCTCGCCTCCGCGGTCCCGAAATTTTCGGCCGCAGGCTTGACACCTGCGCCAAATGCATAATAATTCCTGATAGTTGACTTATGCACGGTGTAGAGGCGGCAGCGGATCGTTCGGCGCGACAGGCGGCTTTGCTGAAGCTGATCGAACAGCGCCAGTTCGGAACGCAGGACGAATTAGTCGACGCTCTCCACCGCAAAGGTTTCGAAGTGACGCAGGCCAGCGTCAGCCGGGATATCCGGCAACTGGGCCTCGTCAAACTCCAGGGCCGCTATGTGTCGCCCGGCCCTCGCTCCGATAGCGCCGGCCAGGCAGATGGGCCGTTGGAGAGTGAATTAATCACCGGCGTTGCATCCGCCGGCGCAAACTTGCTGATCGTCCGCACTCGTACGGGAGCTGCCAGCGTGGTCGCTGCCAAACTGGATGAACACAAGCTGCCGCAGATCGTCGGCTCCCTCGCCGGCGACGACACGATCTTCCTCGCCGTGCGCAGCCGCGCCGCCCAGGGGCAGGTCGTCCACTTCCTCAGGTCATGGCGCCCTACGCCGTGATGCCCCGTCGCCCATGATCCTCGGGCGCGCGGGGTTTCTCCGATTTTTTACTAACGAATAGTGCAATCACGGTTCTCGCCGTACTTCGCAGTCGGCGTATTTCGTGGAGCGACAGATGGACAAATTGGCTGTATTGGCGTTTTCCGGCGGGCTCGACACCAGCTATTGCGCAGCCTGGCTGCTCGAACAGGGATGGCGCGTGCACGCCATCACCGTCAACACCGGCGGCTTCGACGCCGATGAACTCGCGAAAATCGAAGCCCGCGCCCGGGCGCTCGGCGTGGCCGAGTTCCGCGTCATCGACGCCCGCAAAAAGCTCTTCGATCAGACGCTGCGCTACCTGATCTTCGCCAACGCCCTCCGCGGCGAGGTCTATCCGCTCTGCGTCTCCTGCGAACGCGAGGTGCAGGCCGAAACCTGCGCCACCTACGCCCGCTCCATCGGCGCGCAGGCCATCGTTCACGGCTCCACCGGCGCCGGCAACGATCAGGTCCGCTTCGATGTCGCGCTCCGCGTGCTGGCACCCGGCATCCAGATCCTCACCCCCATCCGCGAACAGGCGCTCAGCCGCGCCGCATCGACGGAGTACCTCGCGGCCCGCGGCTTCGAAGTGCCCGCCAAAACCACCGCCTACTCCGTCAATCGCGGACTCTGGGGCGCGACCATCGGCGGCGGCGAGACCCACCGCAGCGACGGCGTCCTCCCCGAAGAGGCCTACGTCCTCACCGCCGCACGCGCCGCCTGGCCCAAACAGCCCGAATCCGTGCGAATCGACTTCTCCCAGGGCGTCCCCATGGCCCTCGACGGCCGCACCCTCGAACCGGTCACGCTCATCGAAGAGCTCAACCAGCGCGGCGGACTGCACGGCGTCGGCCGCGGCGTGCACGTCGGCGACACCATCATCGGCATCAAAGGCCGCGTCGCCTTCGAGGCCCCCGCCGCAACAACGCTCATCGCCGCCCACCGCGAGCTCGAAAAGCTCGTCCTCTCGCGGCAACAAAGCTTTTGGAAGCAGACGCTCGGCGAGCTCTACGCCAGCCTCATCCACGAGGCCCATTTTTGCGAGCCGCTCTGCACCGACATCGAGGCGTTCTTGTCCTCGACGCAGCGCCGCGTCACCGGCCGCGTCCACCTGCAACTCTGGCAGGGACAGGCCACCGTGCTCGGCGCAACCAGCCCGTTCTCGCTCATGAATCCCGAGCTCGCCAAGTACGGCGAGCAAAGTTCGCTCTGGAGCGGCGCGGAAGCCGCCGGTTTCTCGAAGCTCTACGGAACCCAGGAACTGCTCTGGCAGCGTGCTGGTGAGGCGGCCCGAAAGGCCGAGGAGACGACCCATGCGGTTGCAAGTTGACAAAATCGCCTCGGTAACGCGAAACGTCCCGCTCGGACGCGACGTCCGCGTCTGTGACCGCATCATCGCCCGCGAAGGCTACCTGCTGGCAGGAACCATTCGCGGCGAAAAGTCGGTCTACAACACGCTCGAAGACGTCCACGGACGAATGGTCCCGCTGCACGACGGCGACGTCATCGTCGGCGCCCTCGGCCATCGCAACGCGCTCCACGGCTACACCGGCGTGGTCCCGTCGCAGATCCAGGTCGGCCAGCGCATCCACGTGCTCAACCTCGGCGGCGTGCTCGGCCGATGCACCTCGGAAAACCCCGATGTCGGTAAGCCCTTCGAACTCGAAGTCCTCGGCAGCGTCCAGGTCTTCCCCGAATTCGAGGAGCGCTATGGCGTGCCGGCTCACATCGGCATGAACGCCGTCGACGAGTCGGACCATGAAGTCGCCGACGTCCCCGTCGTCTTCGTCGCCGGCACCTGCATGAACAGCGGCAAAACCGCCGCCGCCTCGCGCCTCATCCGCCAGCTCGACAGCCGCGGCCTGCGCGTCGGCGGCTGCAAGCTCACCGGCGTCTCGCTGCGACGCGACACGCTCCAAATGATCGACTACGGCGCGGCCTTCGCCGTCTCCTTCACCGACGCCGGCATCGTCACCACCTCGCCCGA
>JALHOX010000031.1:0-9821 GCA_022842805.1 Phycisphaerae bacterium
GGGAGAAATCCACGACGCTTTACCAGGGCTTCCTGCACATCGGCTGCACAATGCTGCTGCTCAAAGAGGTTTTGGGATAGTTCTAATCAGATGCACGCATCGGAGACGCAAAGGTGTGTCGCGTTCTATGTATTTTGCTGTCATCTTGGCTTTACATTATTACAACCGCCTCGCTGTCCGCATCTCTACTACTACTTGGCTGGGCTAGCTGGGCACCTCTATCGGAAGCACGGAGATTTGCATTTGAAACAGGCAATCTCGATCTGCAACTTGAGTTCGGATGCCTTAGCGAGGAAGACTATCGCATATGGCTATTCAAGCGAAGTCCCCTTGGTCCGTTCAATGAAGGCGAGCGAAGGTTGATGATCTCATTCGTAGCAGACAGCGCGCAAGTTCTATATAGATGGTCGCGAAGCCAAGCGCGCCAGTTTGACATATCCATGCGCCATTGGTGGGCAGTTCCAGCCGGTGCGGCGGCGATGGGAATTTCAGCCCGGTTGTTTCTGATAAGGCGCAAATATCTTTTGCGAAAGGCCGAGTGTTGCGAGAAGTGTGAATATCCGCTGGGTCTCTCGGCAGCGAGCAGATGCCCCGAATGCGGGACAGTCAGAACATAGTTCCCACTTTGGCATATGTACTGCAGTTCGTTGCAGAAGAGCCCTCTGATAGTCCCGAGCTTTCAGTGCGTCGTTTGAATATCACCTGGTGGGTTGGAAGCTTGTCACCGGGCGGGTTGAATGCAGCCAGAGGCGGGCGGCCAGGCGGGCGGCTCGAATCAACCGCAGACGGTGCAGGAGCAGAATTTGCGCCCGCTGAGTCCGATGAACGCGGATTATCTGGGCAGGAGCCGACGGTTTCTCGGTTGCGAGAATTCCGAGTTGCTCAAACACGGCATATGGTCTTATAATAAAGGTGGTGCAGACTTGGGACTGCGGATCGACGACAAAAAAAGTTCAACTGGCGTCCAATCACCTCCATTCCGCCCCTTCGTCAATCGACGCGATTCCTCGCGCCAAGCGATCTTCCATTTCATCCGACGACATCCCCCCGAATCCGTGACATGGACGCGAGGTCTCGGGGTTGAAACCCCTGGCTACGATCGCGTGCCCTGCCGGGCGAAGAGGTCCGCACAGCGGACCCTACAGAACTCCGCGTACGACGCGCGAAACTTCGCGCCCGACGCTCGAAACTCCGCACGACGCCGGAAACTCCGCCCGCGAATAGACTGCGCTCATGTCGATCGACCCGAGCAGAAATCACGCCCCGCCGTCGCTGCGATCCTGGAGCGAGCTTTTTGGCAACGACCACCCGGTTGAGCTGGAGATCGGGGTCGGCAAGGGGAACTTTCTCGTGCGGCGGGCGATGGCGCACCCTGAGCGCAACTTCTTCGGCATCGAGTGGGCGAATGAGTTTTACAAGATCGCGCTGGATCGCATCGAGCGGCGCGGGCTGAGCAATGCACGCGTGATTCGAGCGGACGCGCGGCAGTTCATGCTCGACCTGTGTCCGCGCGATTCGCTGCTTTGTCTGCACATCTATCACCCCGACCCGTGGCCCAAGAAGCGGCACAATCGGCGGCGGCTCATCCAGGCGCCATTTCTTGAATGCGCGGTCGAGCGACTCTTGCCGCCGGGGCACGCGACGATCGGCGCGCTTCCGCCGACGCCCGGATTGCCGAGCGGGGAAGCGGTGGGCGGGCGGCTGGCGATTCAGACCGATCATGCGGAGTATTTCGAGCAGATTCGGGCGGTGATCGCGGCGCAGCCGCGGCTGCGGGCGGTGGAGTTCAATGATCCGGCGTGGTTGGCGGGGGTGCCGGAGTTTGCGCTGCGCGATGAAGGTGGCGAGGGGCGAGTGCGAACGAGTGGCGAGGTGCGAGTGCAGAGTGTCGAGTTGAAGACGGACCCAGGTGCGGCGTCTCGAGATGAAGGCGCGGAGTGCGACTCTTCCCACTCGCAACTCTGCACTCGAAACTCGAAACTCGCCTTTGGCGCCGCCACCAATTTTGAGATCAAGTATCGCCGCGAGGGGCGGCCGATTTACCAGTTGGCGTGCGTCCGCGTCGGGTAGGCGAAGCGTTTCCCCAAAAACCTGATGCCCCACCTCGCCGCGTGTGCCGTCGACGAGCGTGTTGGGCTCGGACGGCGCTGCTGCGAGATGGGGCACTTGTAGCGGGGCCGCGAGAGTCAATAACTCGCGGCGATCTCCAACGAGTCTGCGGAGATTTAGAACAGAGCGCTCGGATCGACCAGGCTGATCTCGAAGAAGCCGATCTGGCCCGCTTCGCCGGCGTTGAGCGTGACGTTGCGAGAGATGCCCAGGCCGTTGCTGGCGTTGCTCATCGTGGCGTCGCCGCTGCGGCCGCCGCTGCCGAATGAAGCAGCGCCGCCGAAGCCGCCATTGATGATGGCGCCGACCGTGCGGTCCTGGAAGACCTGTCCGCCGGTGCCGCCTGCGCCGCCGGTGACGGCGATGTTTCCGGCGTTGTTCACGGCCGGGGCGAGGATACGGACGATGCCGCCGCCGCCGCCGCCGCCCGCGCAGCGGAGCGAGTCGGCGCTGCCGAAGGCCGCGCGGCCATTGGCGCCGCGGGCGTTAATGGCGGAGCCCGGAGCGTTCACCACGCTGGTGAGGGAAGCGAGGATGACGATGCCGCCGCCCGCGCCGGAGTCGGCCAGTCCATCGGCAGTGATCGTGCCGGCGTTCGTGAGCGTGCCCTTGACGATGATCGTCAGCGTGCCGCCGCCCTCGGGGCCATCGGCCAGCGAGCCGCCGCTGCCGCCGAGGATGCCCGGATTGAGCAGGGCGAAGCGGGCGTCGTTGGCGTTGACGCGGGCGAGGCCGCCGTTGGCGCGGACCGGGCTGTTGGGGATGGCCGCGTTGGGGGCTTCGCTGGGGAAGGTTCGGGCGATGCCGAGTTCGCCGTTGCCGAGCACGTTGCCGAAGGCCGAGGGGGCGACGACGATCGTGCCGTTGTTGATGAAGTTGCCGTTGACGCGGATGACCGTGCCGCTGCTGACGGTGAGCGTGGCGCCGTTGGCGATGGTCAGGTCGGTGAACTGATAGCTTTCGATGTTGTTGATGTCGGCGAAGGTTTCGAGCGTGGTGACGCCGCCGATGGTGCGGGCGCCGGCCGAGCCGTCGCCGAAGATGCGGAGGACGCCGTCTTCACCCTGGATGCCCTGAATACCCTGGGGGCCGGCTTCGCCCTGAACGCCTTGAGCGCCCTGAGAGCCGGTGGCGCCGGTCGCGCCCTGGGGGCCGGTAGCGCCCTGCGGACCGGTGGCGCCGGTCGGGCCCTGTACGCCTTGCGGACCCTGCGGGCCTTGCGGGCCGACGGGGCCGGGTTGCACGCGGGCGTCGAGTTCGGTGTCGACGACCTGATTGACGAGATCGGTCAGTTGTTCCTCGGTCGGGAAAAAGCAGCCGGACGAAAGGCTCAGCGCGCCCAGGCTCGCGAGCAGCGACAGGGGAAGACGGCGGTTTGCGACAATCGCTCTCATCAACGCACTCCTTGCAAAAAGTAAAACCAGACGACCAACCCCTCCGTGGGGGTCAAAAGACACGCGGTGCGACGGCGCGAAGCCGATCACGGGCGGCGCGAATGGGCGCGGCACGTGCTCGACGATGCGCGGTGGCATTGATCAAACCGTGTGGCGATGTTCGGATGGATCATCCGGACGACCGCGACTCCGTTCGGATCGTCGGATTGCAGCAGATCGGGGCTGCAATCGAGGCCCGCACAATCCGTGTGCGGGAAGAATCGGCGATCTCATTCGCTCGAAACCGAAAAGGACTGTAGGGGACGCGCCGCGAGAACGCAACGGGGCGACAAGGGCGTTTCCCCGGGTTGACTTGCGGCATCCAAGGCACAGGCCGCCTGTGGGCGGCGGCGCCGGGGCCCGTCGGCAACGAGCGGGAACTTGGTCTCCGCCCCTGTTCGGCATTAACATACTGTGGGCGTTTGAATTACATCAGGGCACTGATTCGGAGCGACGCGCGTTGAAACCATCTGCCAGCATGTCCGCGAGCGCGGCCCGTTTCGTGGTCAAGACCGAGGCCTGGACTGAGACCGGTCTGAGCGCCGACGAGGTTGCGGCTCTGATGGAGTCGGAAGCCAATCGCGGGGCCAAGATCTACCGCATCGAGCGCATCTGGCCGGATGGGCGGATGGAGCTGCGGGGTGTCTCGGTGGAGACGTTCTCGCTTGAGAGCGGCATGTTTTTCTTCCGTAATCACAGGGCCGCCGCGGAGGCTGATTTCGCGGCGCTTGCGGCTCTGGCGGAAAAACACGCTCCGCCGGGGCGCGGCTATGTTCAGCTTGTCGATCGCGGGGCCGAGGCGCAGTTCAATCGGTTTGCCACGGCGTTGATCTATCCGGCGGAGCACGACGCCGATTTCGCGCAGTGGCTGCTCGAGACGGAGTATGCGGGCGGTGACACGGTCGAGGGCGGGGTGAGCGCGGTCAGCGATTACTACCAACAGCCGAAGGAAGTGTTGCGCCGATGTCAGCTTTGGAGCCAGAGCGGCACACAATCGCGTTCCCGAATCGAGCTGCTGGCCCACCGCCGATCCGGCGCGGCGGCCGCCGGCTGATTGGGCTGCGGCGGACGATTCTGGCGATTTTTCTTCACGTGCGGTCGTGGTTTGGCGTGCGGCCGGGGCAGCTGGTCGACCCTGACGCGAGTCCGCAACTTCGCGGGGCCGGGTTGCGCCTGACCGAGGCGGTGCGCGATCAGCAGCGGCCGAACTGGCTGCGGCTGCGGCGCGGGCCGGCGGCGCCCGACGAACGTCGCTGACGCCCAGCCCAGAAGCCTTTCCACCTCGCACCTTCCCTGCAGAAAACACCGGCGGCGCTCGACGCTCCCCCCAAATCGCTGCGGCGCGATCGTTGTTCGGGAAATTGACAAAAATGTAGCCATTGGTACAATTCGGATGTATGGATAAAACCGATCAATACTGGATGAGCCGATTGTTGCGCGAGGCGGCGAATCAGGGCACCCGATGTGCATGCGTGGCGCTTTGCGTGTTGGCGCTGATCGTGCCCGCCTGCTCGCGGACGGACGCCGGTGCGGCGTCGGCGAGCGCGAAGCCGCGCGTGGTATGTACCGTCGGGATGATCGGCGACATCGTGCGGCGGATCGCCGGCGAGCGGGCCGAGGTGATCGGACTGATCGGGAGCGGTGTCGACCCGCACCTTTACAAGCCGACGCGAAACGACCTCGTGCTGCTGCAAGAAGCCGACCTTGTGTTTTACAACGGGCTGCTGCTGGAGGGGCGCATGAGCGATTCGCTGGTGCGCCTGGCGCGGGAGAAGCCGGTGGTCGCGGTGACGGAGGGGCTGGAGCGTGAGAACCTGCTCGAGCCGCCTGAGTTTGCGGGGCATTTCGATCCGCATGTGTGGATGGATGTCAGCGCGTGGAGCAAGGCCGCGCCGGTGATTGCGAGCGCCCTGACCAAGCTGCTGCCCGCGCATCGGGCCGAGTTTGAAGCGCGCCTCGGCGAGTTGCAGCAGGAACTCAGTTCGCTGCACGCCTATGTGACATCGGCGATCGCATCGATCCCCGCGGAGCAGCGCGTGCTCGTGACGGCGCACGACGCCTTTAACTATTTCGGCCGGGCCTACGGCATTCGGGTGATCGGCATTCAAGGCATTTCGACCGAGTCGGAAGCGGGTTTGAACGACATCAATCGACTGGTCGACATGCTGGTGGAGCAGCGGATCGGGGCGGTGTTTGTCGAGAGCAGCGTCAGTGATAAGAACGTGCAGGCGTTGATCGAGGGGGCGGCGTCGCGCGGCCACAGCGTTCGCATCGGCGGGACGCTGTTCTCGGATGCGATGGGCATGGAGGGGACGTACGAAGGCACATACATCGGGATGATCGACCATAACGCCACGACGATCGCGCGGGCCCTGGGTGGCTCGGCGCCGCCGCAAGGCGCAAACGGCAAGCTGTCGCTTCCCGCCGCCGCGGCGCCTGCGAGCCAGGGAGTGCGATGATGCAGCCGATCGCGCGCGATCGCCAATCGCCGCCGGTGAATGGGCCGGCAACGGGCGCTCTGGAAACGAACGTGCAACCGCGGCCGCCCGCGCGTACCGCCGGCGCGGAGCACCCGGCCGATTGCCCGCTCTCGATCCACGACATGACCGTCGCGTATCAGCGTCGCCCCGTTTTGTGGGATGTCGAGTATGACGCACCGGCGGGCAAGCTGATTGCGCTGGTCGGCCCCAACGGCGCGGGCAAGAGCACGCTGATCAAGGCGGTGATGGACCTGGTGCCGAAGGCTTCGGGGCGGGTGACGGTGTTTGGCGAGCCCTATCGCCGGCAGCGCCGACTGGTGGGGTATGTGCCGCAGCGCGAGTCGGTCGATTGGGATTTTCCGGTGAGCGCGTTGGATGTGGTGGCGATGGGGCGCTATGGGCGGCTGGGCTGGCTGCGGCCGGTGGGGCGGGCCGATCTTGAGGCGGCCCGCGAAGCGCTCGATCGCGTCGGGCTGAAAGACTTCGCGAGTCGTCAGATTCGGCAACTCAGCGGCGGTCAGCAGCAGCGCGTGTTCCTGGCGCGTGCACTTGCGCAAGACGCACAGCTCTATCTGATGGATGAACCATTTGCGAGCGTCGACGCCGCCACCGAGCGGGCGATCATCGAGGTGCTGCGGGCGATGCGGGCCGCGGGCAAGACGGTGATCGTGGTTCACCACGACCTCGAAACGGTGCCCGAGTATTTTGAATATGTCGTGCTGCTGAACATGCGGGTGGTGGCGCACGGGCCGGTGCGCGATGTGTTTACGCCGGAAAACCTGCGAAAGACCTACGGCGGGCGTCTGACGCTGCTGGAAGAGGCGGCGCACAAGCTGGCCAAGCGGGACGCGCCTGTATGATCGCCGCCGCCCGATTTGACTGGCCATCGCTCGTCAACCTGCTGGCGCTGCGAGATTACAACACGCGGGTCGTCGTGCTGGGTGTTGGGGCGTTTGCGCTGGCGTCGGGGGTGGTGGGCACTTTTCTGATGCTTCGCAAGCGGGCGCTGCTGGCCGATGTCATCAGCCATGCCACGCTGCCCGGCATTGCGCTGGCGTTTCTGGTGGGCTCGTCGTTGGGGGTCGCGGGCAAGTCGCTGCCGGTGCTGCTGGCGGGCGCGACAGTCACCGGCGTGCTGGCGGTGCTTTTCGTCCTCGCGATCGTGCACACGACGCGCGTGAAGGAAGACGCGGCTTTGGGCATTGCGCTGAGCGTCTTTTTTGGGGGCGGCATCGCGCTGTCATCGCTCGTGCAGCAATCGGCGACGGCCTCCGCGGCCGGACTCGATGCGTTTATCTACGGCAAGACGGCGGCGATGATCGTCTCCGACGCCTGGCTGATCGCGGGGGGCGCGGCGATCGTGATCGCGATCTGCATCGGCTTTTTCAAAGAGCTGCGGCTGCTGTGCTTTGACCCGGCGTATGCCGCGGCGCAGGGCCGGCCGATCGTGGCGTTTGATTTGCTGCTGATGGGGGCGGTGGTGATGATCACCGTGATCGGGCTGCAGGCGGTCGGGCTCATTCTGGTGATCGCGCTGCTGGTGGTTCCGCCCGCCGCCGCGCGGTTTTGGAGCGATGATCTGCGGCGAGTCGTGTTGATCAGTGCGGGTGTGGGGCTGATCAGCGGCGTGGTGGGTGCGGGGCTGAGCGCGTTGATCCCCAAGGCGCCGTCCGGGGCGCTGATCGTGCTGGTATCGGGGGCGCTGTTCGTTTTCAGCCTGATTTTCGGGGCGAAGCGCGGCTCCTTGTGGCGGTGGCTTGAGGCGCGGCAACTGGGGCGTCGCGTCGCCGAGCAGCACTTTTTGCGATCTTGTTATGAACTAGTGGAGGACGATCCGCGCCGGGCCTTCAGCGAAGGGGCGCTGGCGGCGAATCGCGTTTGGAATGCGGAGGAGCTGGCGCGGATGATGCAGGTGGCGCTCGCCGGCCGCTGGATCGAGGCGGCGGGCTCTTCGCAATTTCGCCTGACGCAGGCCGGCCTCGAATCGGCCCGGCGTGTGACGCGTAATCACCGGCTGTGGGAGATGTACCTCATTACTCACGCCGACATCGCGCCGAGCCATGTCGATCGCGACGCGGATCTGGTCGAACACGTTCTCGACGCGGAGATGATCACCAAGCTTGAAGCGCTGTTGGCGGCGGACGCGGCGGCGCTGGTCACTCCGCCGAGCCCGCATCGCCTGCCCAGCGTACTTCCTTCGGGAGCGGCGCCATGACGAGCGCCATGCTCATGCTGACCAATTTCTCCGGCTGGCGCTCGATCGACACGCAGATTGCGCTGGTGGCGGCGCTGTGCGCCGCGGCGTGCGCCGTGCTGGGGGTGTTTCTCGTGCTGCGCAAGATGAGCATGATGGGAGACGCCATCAGCCACGCCGTGCTGCCGGGGTTGGCCGCGGCGTTTCTGGTCACGGGGCAGCGCGACAGCTTGACGATGTTTGTCGGTGCGGCGGTTGTGGGGTTGCTGACGGCGGTGTTGATCGAGTGGGTGCATCGGCGTGGCGAGGTCGAAGCGGGGGCTGCGATGGGCGTGGTTTTCACCTGCCTGTTCGCGGTGGGGCTGGTGCTGCTGCGGGCCGCGGCGGACAAAGTCGACCTCGACCCCAATTGCGTGCTGTTTGGCGCGATCGAGCTGACGCCGCTCGACGGCGTTCGCGTCGCGGGGTGGGTTGTGCCGCGCGCGGCGATTCCGCTGGCGATCGTGCTCTCACTCAATCTTGCGTTCGTGGTGCTGTTTTACAAGGAGTTGAAGCTGAGCACGTTTGATCCGGCGCTGGCGACCTCGCTCGGCTTCGACGCGCGGATCATGCAGTATGCGCTGATGACGCTGACCGCGGTCACCGCGGTGGCGGCGTTTGAGAGCGTCGGCAGTGTGCTGGTTGTGGCGATGCTGATCGTGCCGGCGGCGACGGCGCAGCTGCTGACCGATCGGCTGAGCGGCATGTTGATCTGGAGCGTGGTGTTGGCGCTGGCGGCGGCGGTGGGCGGACACGCCGCGGCCTTGGCAGTCCCAGGCTGGCTGGGCTGGAGCGGTCGCTCGGCCAGCACGGCGGGCATGATTTCGGTCGTGGGCGGGGTGCTGTTTCTTGCGGCGTGGGTTTTCGCTCCTCGATACGGCTTGCTGAGGCGGGCGTGGCAACGCTTCGCGATCTCGCGCGAAACGGCGCTCGAAGATGCGCTGTTGCTGTTGCTGCGGGGCGAAGAGCGGCAGGCGCCGGTCGCGCTGCAGGCGATGCACGACCATCTGCGATCGATGTCGTTTTCGCCGCTGGTGCGGTGGTGGACGAGCCGCTCGCTGAAGATCGAAGGGTGGGCATCGCTGGGCGAAAACGGGCTGCGGCTGACGCCGCGCGGCCGGACGCGCGCGGCGGAGTTGCTGCGAGCGCATCGGTTGTGGGAGACGTTCTTCGATCGCGAGGTGCATCTGCCGCAGGATCATGTGCATGGGCCGGCCGATCGGCTGGAGCACGTCAGCGACGATGCGCTGCGCGAGAAATTGGCGGCCGAGCTTGATCATCCGACGGCGGACCCGCATGGGCGGCCGATTGGGGCGCCGTAGCCGTTTCGAATGCGGCGTGTCGTGGATTTTCGGCGGGTGAAAGCGGAGGCGGACCGGAGCTGAGGCGACCCGCGCGGAAGCGGATGTCGTTTGGTAAAGGTTCTCGGATGCGGGCGATCTTCGCGAATCGCCCGGGCATTCGTCGGCCCGCGAGCCGCAGGCTGCTACGAAGATGGGGTGGGATGGCGCAAGAGCACGATATGCACCGTCGTGCCGCGGTTCGGGGTGCTGTCGAGCCAGATGC
>JALHOX010000031.1:9831-18988 GCA_022842805.1 Phycisphaerae bacterium
GGCCGAGGCCACGGCGACGGCCGGCGGGGCGGTGGGAGAAGAAGGGATCGAAGGCGCGCTCGACCACGTGCGGCGGCATGCCGGGGCCGTTGTCGGCGATGCGAATTTCGAAGCCGTCGAGGGCGGTGGTGGGCTGGATGGTTGCGGAGATCGCGCCGCCGGTTTGAACGGCCTCGACTGCGTTATCGATTACGGCGCGCAGCAACTGCTCCATCTGCCGCGCGTCGGCCCAGACGACGGCCCGCGGCAGCGGCTCGCCGGCGCGGCGTCCGGCTTCGAGCTCGCGCGTCTGGATGGTGAATCGGCTGGGCGGGAAGGAGCGCTCGGCGCTGTAGTCGCTGCGGAGCCGCGTGAGCAGCTCGATTAGATCGACGTCGGCGCACTGCGGGGGGCGCGGCCGCGCGAACTCCATCAGTTCGCTGACGATGTGGCTGCACTCGTGGGCCTTGTCCTGAATCACATTCAGCAGTCGCTGCTGTTCGGGTTCGCTGATCGATTGCGCCAGCATCTGCGAGCGGCCGGAGATCACCGTCAGGGGGCTGTTCAGCTCGTGCGCCGCGCCGGAGGCCATCTCGGCGATCATCGTCAGCGAGCGCGAGCGGAGCAGCTCGACCTGGATCTGCTGCAGGCGGCGGTTGGACTCGGCCAGTTCATCGGTGATTCGCCGTGCCTGGCGCTGGGCGTGCGTGCGGCTGATTGCGAGGCCTAACGCGTTGAGAAAGGCGCGCAGATCGTCGGAGGCGTCGAGTGTTTGCGGGCCGGCGTCGTCGGTCGTGCCCAGCAGCAATCCGCCGACGAGCTTTTTGTATTGCAGGATCGGCGCAAACCACGAGAAGGCGTTGGGGGAGCGGCCGGCGGCGGCGGCGAAGAGCGAGTGTAGCGCGGCGGGGGCTTGCGCGGGCAGGGTGCTCGATGTTTCGATCGGCTCGCGCAGCCATTGGGCCAGCTTGTCGGGCAGGACGTTTAACGTTTTTGCGCCGGACTCGTGATCGCCGAGTTGCCAGGCCAGCTCGATCGCGGCCGCGTCATCGGCGACGGCGAAGGCGGCGGCCGGGCGATCGGGCCAGACCTCGCGCACCGCGGCGAGCAGCGACTCGACCACCATGGGCAGCTCCGCCCAGGGGCCGATGCGCTGGTCAAACGCGCAGAGGGCGTTGAAGTAGCGGGCGGCGACCGCCAGCTTTTGGTTGCTGATGGAAAGATCGGTGTTGATCCGCCCGAGTTCGGCGTTGGCCTGCGCCATGGCGCGGACGTATTGCTCGGCGGGCGTGGGGTGGCTGATGCCGAATTGCTCGGCCTGGGTGCGGGCGGCCTGCACCATGCCGGCGGCGATGGCGTCGAGTTTGCCGCCGTCGAGCCCGAGTCGGGCGGCCAGCGCGGGCGAATGTTCGAAGAAGACGAAGTTGCCGCTGAAGCCGACGCGCTGTTCGCGGGCGAGCGTGTCGGCGAGTTGCACGATCGCGATCAGGTCGCGGTCGGCGGCGCTGGGGGGCAGCGTGGCGCCTGCGACGTGATGCAGCCAGATGACGTCGCGCAGCTCCGGCGGAAGGCGCCACTGGTCGGCGACTTTTCGCCCGGCGCGGGTGTGGTCGACGCCGAAGATGGTGCGCTCGACATCGGCGATGTCGCTGCGCTCTTCCTGAGCGCGGCGCGCGGCGCGGGCATAGCCTTTGGGGAAGACGGTCGCGAGCGCGACTTTGCCCAGATCGTGCAGCAATCCGGCCAAGTAGGCCTGTTCCGGGTGCGGCTCGCGGACGCCGCGGGCCTTTGCGATCTCGCGGGCTGCGTTGGCGACGGCGAGGGCGTGCAGCCAGAAGCCGGGCAGGTCGAAGCCGCTATCGGCGTCGACCTCGGTGCTGCGAAAGCATTCGAAGACGCCCGCCGCCAGGACCGCGCTGCGCACGCCGGAAAAGCCGAGCAGCGGCACGGCTTGTTCGAGGGTGCGGACGGGGCGGCCCAGACCGGCGCCGGTGGAGCTGGCGAGCGCGAGCACTTTGGCGGTGAGCGATTGATCGGCCCGGAGCAGCGCGATCAGCTCGCGGGCGCCGCCTTCGTCGTCGGCCGTCGTCTGCAACAGCCGAAGGGCGATCGCGGGCAGCGTCGGGAGGCGGTCGAGCTGGGCCAACACCGCGTCGGGGTTGGTGGTGGGGCGGTCTCGCACCGGCGGGCGCGGATCACCCACGCTGCACCAATTCGACCAGCCGCTTCACCAACGCGTCGATCTTGAACGGCTTCTGCAAAAAGTCGTCGGCGCCGGCCGCGTAGAGCTTTTCGACGTCGTCGCGATTGACTACGCCGGAGACGACGATGATGCGGATGTCGCGGTGCTTCTCGTCCTCGCGGATGAGGCGACAGACGGCGTTGCCGTTGATGTCGGGCAGCATGTAGTCGAGGACGATGATGTCGGGTTTGAACTTCTCGACTTGCAACCCGGCCTCGAAGCCTGTGCTGGCGGAAGTGACGTCGAATCGTCCATCGCGTTCGAGCAGCTCGAGCAGCATTTCGACGATGGCGGGATCGTCGTCGACCACGAGCACGCGGATTTTGCGTGACTCGAGCTGGTCGAGCGGGATCTGGTTTTCCTTCATGAACTGGACGAGCGAGTCGCGCGGGATGCGCCGGAAGCGCGACCCGGGCACGCGATAGCCGCGGAGCTGACCACGATCGAAGCAGCGGATAACCGTCTGCTGACTGAGTTTGCAGATCTCCGCGACTTCGCCCGTCGTAAACACTGATTTCGACTGAAGCTCGTCGCGTTCCATTCCCAACGGTTCCATGCGGTTGCCCCAAATTATCTATATTATCAATCGTAACACGGGGAGATTGACTTGGCAAGATTTTCACAGAAGCTGAACCGTGGGGCGGGGGGACTATTGCGTAAGTCTATTCTTTGCAGAGAGATAGAGAGATATGAGCGAAAGGTCGGTCGGGCGAATTCCGCTGATTCTGGAGGCCTGACCCAGGCTGCGGGGTGCGACGGCGGTGAGCCGTTCGACGGCTTCGCGGCGAAGCTGGGGTATCTCGGAATAATTGAACGATTCGGGGAGCGGGAGCGCTTCCAATTCCCGAAACTCGTCGATCGCCCGCGCCTGTCGCTCGATGTAGCCTTGGTAACGAATTTGAACCAGCGCTGCGGCCCAGACGTCGGCGGTGGCGTAAAAGTCGGCCAGTTCGGCGTCGGCCTGGGCGAAGCGCTCGCCGCTCTCGTCGGGCCGTCGGAGCCAGTCGACGAGCAGCCGTCCCTCGACCCGTCGCGACGCCAGGATCGAATGCAGCGCCGCCAGTCTTTGCGTCTTGCGCTCAAAGCGCGCCCAGCGGGCGTCGTCGACGAGGCCGAGCTCCCGCCCGCGCGGGGTGAGGCGCTGATCGGCGTTGTCATAGCGGAGGTGCATGCGATGCTCGGCGCGCGAGCTGAACATGCGATAGGGCTCGGTCACGCCGCGGGTCACGAGGTCGTCGATCATCACGCCGATGTAGGCCTCGTCGCGGCGGAGGAGGAAGGGATCGCGGCGTGCGACGAAGCGGGCGGCGTTGATGCCGGCGATGAGTCCCTGTCCGGCGGCTTCCTCATAGCCGCTCGTGCCGTTGATTTGCCCGGCGAGGAATAGGCCGCGGACGCGCTTGGTCATGAGCGTCGCGTCGGTTTGCTCGGGCGGGACGAAGTCGTATTCGACGGCGTAGCCCCACTGAACCACGCGGGCGTTTTCAAGGCCGGGGATGTTCTTGAGGATCGCGGTTTGCACATCCTGCGGCGTCGAGGTGCTGATGCCGTTGCAGTAGATGCGGTCGCCGTCGCGCGTCTCGGGCTCGAGGAAGATCTGATGCTGCTCTTTGTCGGCGAAGCGCACGATCTTGTCTTCGATGCTGGGGCAATAGCGCGGTCCGCAGGATTGAATCTGTCCGCTGTACATCGGCGCGCGGTGCAGATTGGCGCGGAGGATTTCGTGTACGGCGGGGTTGGTGTAGGTGATCCAGCAGCAAACCTGCGGCTGCGAGATGCGGTCGTTCAGGAATGAGAAGGGAGTCGGCGGGTCGTCGCCGTGCTGCTCTTCGAGGATTGAGAAGTTCACGCTGTCGCGGGCCAACCGCGGCGGTGTACCGGTCTTCAGGCGGCCGAGTTGGAGGCCGAGTTCGCGCAACGCGCCGCTGAGGCCGGTGGCGGCGGGTTCGCCGACGCGGCCGCCGGCGGTTTTTCGTTCGCCGCAGTGCATGAGTGCGGCGAGGAAGGTGCCGCTAGTGACGACGACCGCTTCGGAGTGCAGGCGCGTGCCGTCGGCGAGGATCACACCGCGGATGCGATGAATGGGGCCGATGTCGGCTGAATCAGCGGCCGCTTGCTCGTGGGTGCGGCTCTGGTCGAGCGGCGAGTCATAAAGGAACGATTCAACGCCGGCTTCGAGGATTGTCAGATTCGGGCAATGCTCGAGCGCGTGCTGGACGGCGAGCGCGTAGGCCGTGCTATCCGACTGGCAGCGCGGCGACCAGACTGCCGGCCCTTTTCGGCGATTGAGCATGCGGAACTGAATTCCGGTCTCATCCGCGACGCGGCCCATCAGCCCGCCCAGCGCGTCGATCTCGCGCACCATCTGGCCCTTGCCGATGCCGCCGATGGCCGGATTGCAGGACATGCGGCCGATTGCATCGCGGCGGAACGTGATGAGCGCGGTGCGCGCGCCGAGGTGCGCGGCGGCCCAAGCGGCCTCGGCACCGGCGTGTCCGCCGCCGATTACAATGACGTCGAAATTCGTAGTCATGCGTTTCTGCCGTTGATGATATTCGACGCGAACGGCGAGAGAATCGTGCGGCGAAGTTGTCGGTGACTTATCCGGCGACGTGGATCGCGCGTTCGCGGAGGCTGAAGTCTGCGGCTGGTTTCGGTTTGCGGACGAGCCGAGAGTTGCAGACCGCGAGGAGCGAGATGAGCCGGCGTGGCTACGGAAGAGAGGATTTCGTTTGACCGCGTTGGATGTGTCCGAGTCACTGGCGTGGATCAAGCGACATTCGCCGGTTGAGGTTGCGCTCGGTGCGGGGGCGAGCGCCGCGGTCGGAGCGTTCGTCCGCCGCCGCGGGGCCAAGCATGTGTTGCTAGTGACCGATCCGCACATTCGCGACGCCGGTCACCTGCGGCGTGTGCTGGCGAGTTGCGAGGCGGCGGGGCTGCGCGTCGGTGTCTTTGACGGCGTGGCCGAGAATCCGACCACGGCGCAGGTTGAGGCGGGCGTGCGCTTCGCCAAAACCGCCGGCGCGATGGGGGCACCGATCGACTTTTTGATCGGCCTCGGCGGCGGCAGCGCGATGGACTGCGCCAAGGGGATCAACTTCATTTTGAGCTGCGGCGGCGCGATGGCCGACTATCGGGGCGACGCGCCGGCGGAGGTGCTGGCGAAGCGACCGCCGTTGTTGCCGAGCGTGATGATCCCGACCACCGCCGGCACGGGCAGCGAGGCGCAGTCGTTTGCATTGATCAGCGACGAACGCACGCACATGAAGATGCCGTGCGGCGATCGTCGGCCGCCGGGGCAGGGCGGGCTGCGGCCGCTGCTGGCGGTGCTCGACCCGGACCTGATCGCGACGGCGCCGCGCGGCGTGACGATAGCCGTCGGGCTGGATGCTTTGACCCATGCGCTGGAAACATCGGCCTGCAAGGCGCGAGACGAGGTTTCGCGCGAGGCTTCGCGGCGGGCGTGGGGGTTGCTGACGGCGAGCTTTTCGCGCGTGCTGGCGGAAGACAAGGGTCGTGCCTCCGCGGCTCCACTGGTCAGGCAAGACACGGCTCACGGAGCCGTGGCACAGGTTGATTCATCCGCATTTTCCGATGAAGACATGCGAACCGGGATGTTGCTGGGGGCGCATCTGGCGGGCGTGGCGATCGAGCGGAGCATGCTGGGCGCGGCGCACTCTTGCGCGAATCCGCTGACGGCGAAATTTGACATCACGCATGGCATTGCGGTGGGATTGATGATGCCGCATGTGATTGCGTTCAATTCCGCCGCCGGCGCGAGTCCGTATGCGGATCTGGGTGATTCCGCGGCACTGGCGAACAGCATGCGCGCGGCTCTGGTCACGGCGGAGATCTCGCCGCGGCTGCGCGACCATGGCGTACGCCGTGAAGCGCTGGGCGAACTCGCGGAAGGTGCGTCACAGCAATGGACGGCGCGATTCAATCCGCGCGAGCTGACGATCACTGACTTCCAGCACATTCTGGAAGCTGCGTGGTGAGCAGCACGCGGTTGGTCGATCAGCCGGAACGGCGAATTGTCGATCGCCCGGACGGTCGAATCTTCTACGCGGTTGGCGGCGCCGGGCCCGATGTTCTCTTCATTCAGGGCGTCGGCATGCACGCCACCAGTTGGCGTCCGCAGATTGACGCATTTCAAACCAGATATCGCTGCATCACTTTCGACCATCGCGGGCTGGGCGGGAGCGACGCGCCGGTGGGGCGTATCAGCATTGAGGGCATGGCCGATGATGCGCTGGCCGTGCTGAACGCCGCGGGGGTCGACGCGGCGCATGTGGTCGGGCACTCACTGGGCGGGGTTGTCGCGCAGCAGCTTGCGCTGTCGCATCGGGCGCGCGTTCGCAGTCTTAGCTTGGTGTGCACGTTTCCCGCCGGGCGGCGGGCGGCGCCGCTTTCGTGGCGGATGATCTGGCTCGGTTTGCGGTCGCAAATCGGCACGCGGGCGATGCGGCGCAGGGGGTTTCTGCGGCTGGTGATGCCGCCGGGGAGAATCGAGAACGCGCCGGAACTCGCAGCTCGGCTGGCCGAACTATTTGGTCATGATTTGGGCGACCAGCCGGCGGTCGTGCCGGCGCAGCTTCGGGCGCTGCGGCGGTCCGACCTTTCTGCACGCTTGCCCGAACTCGCCGGGTTGCCGACGCTGGTGATGAGTGCCTTTCACGACCCGATCGCGCCGCCGGCGCTTGGTCGCGAGCTTGCCATGCGGATCCCCGGGGCGCGGTATGTTGAAGTCGCGGGCGCGTCGCATGGTTTGCCGATTAGCCATGCGGGGGTGGTGAATGGAGCGCTGGCGGCGCATCTGGCTGAGGCGAGCTAACCGACTCAGGGAAAGAACCTCATGCGTCGTCGTCGGCGCGCGGGGTTGCTGCGCCCTGCCGGACGCGTATGCCCTCCGTCGTCGTTTCGGCCATGGGAATGCGAGAGTGCGGACGCTGCCGGCGCGCGTGTGCGGATACAGAGGGCGTCAACGTTGTAAGGGGATGGGCAAATAACAGAAACACCCCGGACGGCTCGCCGCGGCTTCCCGTATGGGAGACGCGTGCGATGGCCGGCACGGGGGGATGTTTCGGGCGGCGGAAAGCGGGCCGCGGGCAGTGTGCCGTGGGCCCGGTGGTGATTACCGCTTTACGGGGGTCATCGATTGCATCGGCGTCGCGTTGGTCGGGGGGCGCGAGGTGGTTGTTGCGGCGTCGCCGGCCAGCTTGATCGTGGTCGGGGCGATGGTTCCGCCGGCGGCGGTCGGCGACATCGGAGCCATGGTCGAGGTGGTCGTTTGCGTACGCGACGACATCGACGGCGAAGCGGGCTGCGGATGCGAGTCGTTCATGGACGGCTGCGCGGTTTCGGATGTCTCGTCGCAGTCTTCGTCGCCGGGCATGGCGTGGTGGGGAAGCGCCGCATTCGGGTCCATCGAGCCGCCCGACCTATCGGCCGGCATTGAGTGCGCCGGCGTCGAGTCAGTGGGCATCGCGTTGGCCGGCATCGAGTCGGCGGGCATCGCGTGGGTGGGCATCGCGTTGGTCGGCATCGACGTGTCGCCGGCCGACGGATTGGACTTCGGTGCGAAGTCGGGCTGATTTCCGGGCGGCAGGCTGGCGGCGCTGACCGTGCCCTGCGGTGCGTTGTTGTTGGGCATGGCGCTGGGCGAAGCGGCGACCGGCTGCGGGGTTGTGGTCGTCGATGAGGTGCTCGTGCCGCTCGGAGTCAGCGTGCCCTGGGTTGAGCCGGTGGGGCCGCGGAGGGGCATCATGGTCATCTGCCCCATCGGTGCGGCGCTCGGGCGGGGCGACGCGGTCGTCGGGGTAGCGGGCTGCGTCCAGCCGCTGGGCGTGGAAGCGACCGTGTTCGAGGGGCTGCTTGTTCCGGTGTTATTCGAAGGGCGAGCGCCGGAATTTGCGGCCATGGGGCGGCTGGGAGCGGGCGTCATCGGCGTCATCGTGCCGGTGGCGGTGCTCGTGTTGTTCCAAGTGCTCGGCGCGTTGGCCGTCGTGCCGCCGGTGGAGGCGTTGCCTGCGATCGGCGTCGAGCCGGACGAGTCGCTGGGGGACGCACTCGTGTCGCTGTCGCTGCGGGGCCAATCGGTGGTCGAATCGGTCGAGCCGTCGTTCATGTCGTTCGGCGCGGCGTTCGCGAAGGTGGACGAGCCGCCGCTATTCGGCGTGGTCTCGTTCATCGGCGCGTTGTCCATCGTCGGACTGCCCGAGGTCGAGCCGTCGGGGGTGTTTGTGGCAAACTGGTTGGCCTGCGGCGTGGCGGGCGGGTTGTCGCCCTGCGAGGCGAGGTGCGAGATCTCGCGGAGCTGGGCGCGGGCGTAGGGGTGGCCGGGGTCGGCGCTGAGGGCCGCTTCGAGCGAGCGGGCGGCGTTGGCGTAGAGGCCGCACTCCGCCTGCACGACGGCGAGGTTGTAGTGGGCGTCGGCGCTGTTGGTCGCGCTCGAGAAGGCCTGATAGGCGTCGGCCCAGCGTTGCTGCTTGGCCAGCACCAATCCCAGGTTCATCTGGGCTCGGGTGAAGTCGGGGCGAACCTGGATCGCGCCGCGCAGCGTGCGTTCGGCCTCGGCGTATTTTCCTTCGAGGAACTGGCTATAGCCGAGGTTGTTCAGCATTTGCACGTCGTTGGGCGAGGAGGAGAGGGCCAGTTGGAACTGGGCCGAAGCCTCATCGTGACGACCGAGCTTGTTGTAGGTGATGCCCAGGCGGTTGTTGGCCGAGGGGAATCGCGGTTGGGCGGCGAGAGCCTTTTCGTACTGCTCGGCGGCCTGAGCGAACTGTCCCTGCCGCTCGAGCAGGTGGCCGTAGGCGAAGTAAGTCGACGCGCCGACGCGAACGTTTTGCTGTTCCGGTTCGACGCGCAGGGTGCGCTTCGTCACCGGGTCGGTTACGTACTGTTCCGATTTGCTGGTCGGCGTCGACTGACAGC
>JALHOX010000032.1:0-4865 GCA_022842805.1 Phycisphaerae bacterium
GGTCGGCGCGCCGTTGACGGGCGCGGGCCGTGGCGACTCGACCGCGGCTTTGGCGGCCGGCGCGACAGGAGGCGCGACGGCGGGGTGGCCATTGGGTGCGCCATTGGCTTTGGCGATGCCGACGCCCGCGGGGTTGAAGATGCTGCGCGGGGTGAAGCTCGGTCCGCAGACGCGTCCGGCGCCGTTGGTGGGGGCGGGCATGGCGGCAAAGTAGCTCTGCCACTCGGCCGGGACGCTGCTGGGATTCTGGTGATAGGCCTCCAGCAGCTCTTCGACGAAGGCGAGGTTGCTGGGGTTCGGCAAAGCCGCAGACGGATTCATAGGCGAATAGACCTCGGAACCGCGCGTCCGTTCGTCCCTCCGAACGCCGACGCTGCCGGACCCATGAGGGTAGCGATCGACCGGCGAAACGTCGATTCGGCTGATATTTCGCGGAAGGCGCGGAATCGGCGCGAAAGCGGGGCTGGGTGGCGGCGGGCCGGCGCGGGCGATCAGGCCGGAATATCGCGGGTGGTGTAGCGGATGAGGCCGGCGATCCAGGCGATTCCGCCGATGGCGACGAGGATTCCGATGTCGTCCCAGGCAATGGCGCCGGACTTCACCTGCTCCAGCGGCTGGTAGTAGTAAAGCACGCCGCAGCGGGCGAGCCAGCCCATCGGGGCCCAGATCTGGGCGAGGAAATTCACGGCGAAGGAGATGAGCAGGTAGGCGAGGACGATGGCGACGGCACGGCCGCGGCGTGTGAGGAAGGCGGATACGCCGGTGGCGAGGCCGCCGATGGCGCAGTAAAGCGCGAACATATTGGGGAGCAGGGCGAGGATGCGCGGAAAGTCGACGGGTTCGAACAGGGGCGAAAGCTGAACGCCGATTCGAAGACCGAGCAGGGCGGTCAGGCAGAGCGCTGCGCCCCAGGCCATCCAGACGAAGGTGGAGGAAAGATAGATGGCCACGCGGGTGGTCGGCAGGCCGAGCAGCATGTCGGCGCTGCCGCGATCGATCTCGCCGACGATGACGCGCGTGCACTCGCTGAGCAGCACGGCCGCCGAGACGAGATAGACGAAGGGGTGGGCTGCGCCGATCGAGGCCAGGCCGGTGCCCGAGATCATGCCGACGACGTCGCTGCCGAGCAGGGTTTTCCAGGCGCGGGCGACGAAGGGGATTTTGAGCACGGCTTCGATGGCGGAGGTGTCAAACTCGCTGATGGTTTTGGCGAGGATGATTTCGAAGAGAAAGATGCCGCTGATCGCGGCCAGGCCGAGCCAGCGCGAGTCGCGAAAGAAGCGGCCGATGAGCACGAGACTCATGCCGCGGCTCCGTGGTTGGCGGCGGGCTTGCCGTTTGGGCGAAGGTCGTAGTAGCCGAGGAAGAGGTCTTCGAGGCTTGGCTCGGAGATTCGGACATCCTCAAGCGGCAGGGTTGCGAGCCACTGCAAAAGGGCCTGTGGCGAGGCGGTCCAGGAGCCGATCAGGCTGCGCGGGCCGCACACGCCGGGGTGAAAATCGGCGGGCCACCGGAGCGACGTTGCCGCGGCTTCGTCGAAGAAATCCAGCTCGACATTGCGGACGGCGCGCTTGCGGAGCGCCTCGATTCGGTCCTGCTCTATGAGCTTTCCGCCGCGGAGGATGGCGACATATTCGCAGAGGTGGTCGACCTCGCTGAGGGTGTGGCTGCTGAAGAGGATGGTTCGTCCGTCGGCGGCGACGGCTCGCAATTCTTCGAAAAGCGTTTGTTGCACGAGGGGGTCGAGGGCGGTGGTGGGTTCGTCGAGGATGAGCACGGCCGGCTTGTGCATGAGGGCCTGGATGAGGCCGAGCTTTTGGCGCATGCCGCGTGAGTAGCTGCGGACGTGTTTCTCCAGGGGCAACTGAAAGCGCTCGGCGAGGCGGGTGATTTCGGCGGCGCTGCGTCCGCCGCGCATGCGGTCGAGGAAGCGGAGCGTCTCGCGGCCGGTCCAGAAGTCGTTGAAGCGCACGTCGCCGGGGAGATATCCGATTTCGGCACGGAGTGCGGCGCCGTCGTTCCAGACGGACTTGCCGAGGACGCGGGCCTCGCCGCTGGAGGCGCGGAGGAGGCCGAGCAGGACGCGGATGCAGGTGGTTTTTCCGGCGCCGTTGGGGCCGAGAAAGCCGAAGACGCTGCCGGCGGGGACGCGGAGATCGACGCCGTCCAGCGCGCGATAGGCGCCGTATTGTTTGGTGAGTCCGCGGGTTTCGATGGCGAGCATGTGTGGGCTGAGGCTCCTCAGCGAGCGGAGGGTGCGGGCTGCGGCGCGATTTCATGACGCGGCAGAGAGTAGGACCGTCGCCGATCTTCGCTCGTTAGGCGGAGCGATCGTAGCCGCGACCTGGCGGGTTCACTATGCGCCAAAAACAAAGGCGGCCTGCGACAATCCGAGCCACTTGGCCAGTCCGGCATAGCGCCAGAGGAGCTGGCCGACGATGTTGGCATAGGCGCCGGCGAAGAGATCGTCGAGCAAGATGCCCCAGCCTGCCGGCAGTTGTTCGAGCTGCCGGGCGGGCGGCGGCTTCCAGACGTCGAAGAGGCGGAACAAAAACAGTTGCAGCGCCAGAAACGCCGACCAACTGGCGAGGTCGGCCCCGGCGTGAACGACCGGGAACAGCAGCGCGATCCACTGGCCGGCGAATTCGTCGAGCACGAAGGGCTTTGGGTCTTTGCGGCCCCAGGTGCGAATGGCCCACTCGCCCCACGCGACCGACATGACACATGCGATCGCGACGCCCGCGAGGGTGCAGCCGAGCAGCGCCGCGTTGAACGAGGTCGGCATCCACTGCTTTAGCGCCAGCCAGAGGGCGGCGAAGAGCGCTACTGCCGCCAGCGAGCCCCAACTGCCCGATGCGAAGGGCGCGTAGCCGCTGCCGCCGACTGTGATGAAGAACGCCCGCACGCTGTTCATTGCGCCGCCTCGGCTCACGCATTGCTCCGTTTCACGCCCGCGAGCGCCTCCGCCGAAAATAGTCTCGTCCGCGCCCGGTGGAGATAGGCGAAGAGCGACCAGACCGTGATCGCGACCGTCGCGTAGAGCAGCGGCCGCAGCACGGGCTCGAAGATTCGGGTCGGCATGGCGAGTTGCAGCAGCAGGGCCGCGAGGCAGACTGATTGCGCCGCCATCTTGAGTTTGCCGCTCCAATCGGCGCCGAAGGCGACGCCTGCCTCCTCGGCGTCGGCGCGGATGGAGCTGACGAGCAATTCGCGGCCGACGATCAGGACGACCATCCACGGCGCGACGCGCAGCGGCGTATCGCCCGGGGTCAGCGGAATGCCGATCAGCAGCGTGAAAATGCCGCAGACCAGGAGCTTATCGACGAAGGGGTCGAAGATTCGGCCGAAGGCGGTGACCTGGTTTAGTTTGCGTGCGAGATAGCCATCGAGCACGTCGCTCAGGGCGGCGACGAGGAAGAGGACCAGCACGACCCATGCGGCGGCCCGCGCGCTGGCTGCGTCGGCCCAGGCGACGGACATAAGCGCGCAAAGCACGACCGTCAGCACGAGCCGCGCGCTGGTGATCCAGTTCGGCAAGGTCATGATCGGGGTCGCGGTCATCGGCCGGGCAGGATAGCGGCAAGCGGTCGAGGCGATGGGTAGGTCGGGCGCTCCCGGCTCGTCCGCGCGTCGACCAGCGGACGCTGGCGAATGCGCCGATGATGCTGCTCTACCGCCTGCGTTGCAGCAAATCGCTCCAATCGCATTCTTCCACTCGCTATTCGAAATTCGCCATTCGCTATTTGACGCTATCTCGCGCGCACCAGCGCCATGACCGCGTACATGCGCGGGTTGTTGCCGGCGGCGTCGACGACCATGGGGGGCTGGTCGACGACTTGCATGCCGAGGGTTTGGTAGAACTGCTTGAGGGTTTCGAAGTCGTACTTGGTCACGGAGTAGAGCATGAGCCGGGTGCCCGCGGGGACGCGGTCTTTGGGTTGTCCGGCGAGCCAGATGTCGGTTTGCAGGGGGTAGTAGAAGCTGTAGCGGTCGCCGGTCAGCCCGTGTTCGCCGTTGTAGGGCTGCATGGTGATCCACTCGTCGTTCAGGCGGGCGTCGATGGTCGGATAGTGCCGGAGGTCGGCGGGGATCGTGAACTCGCGGGTGGGGTCGGAGCTGCTGAGGATTTGCAGATCGTGGAGCAGGTGTTGGGGCGTCTGCAGCAGGAACTCGTAGAACTTGGCCGAATACTGATCGCGTTCGGCGGTGAGCTTGCGGCCCTGCGTGCGGCGCAGGGAGACGCCGAGGACCAGCGTGACGTAGTCGCTGGCGGCGAAGTGCTCGAGCAATTGGGTGAGGATGAGGTCTTCGTGCATCGGGTCGTCGTTGCCGATGGTGTTGCCGAAGCAGGTGGCGATGGTGGGGGCGCGCTCGGGGAGGAGTTCGCCGGCGCTGCTGGGGCGTCCCGCGCGGAGTCGGGCCAGGGCCGGGCCGAGGCCGGCGACGATGTCGGCGAGAGTGGCGGCGAGGATCAGACGGCCGCTTTCGATCGCAGCTCGAAAGCGGTCGCGGACGACGCAGTAGTGCATGACCAAAAGCTGCGGCGACACATCGAGGGCGGCGTAGTGAATCTGCACATCGCGGTCGAGGGTTTCGAGAAGATGTGCGATCAGCTCGATTTCGCCCCAGCCTTCGCCGACGCCCAGTCCGAGCAGGTTCACCACCGGGCGCTGGCCGCTGGGCGGTGCGGTTGCGAGTCGACGTTTGAGTTCGGTGTCGAGGCCGAGATTGACCCAGGAGGCCTGCTCGTAGCGCTTCTTGTTGTCGACCTCTGACTTGCCGGAATGGATCGCCCACCAGGCGGCGGCGTGCCCGACGGCATAGAGATGGCTGAAGCTCAGCCGTCGCTTGCGGATCAATTCGTG
>JALHOX010000032.1:4875-18940 GCA_022842805.1 Phycisphaerae bacterium
ATTCGTGAGCGATGTCGTCGGGTGAAAAAATCGGGGGGTCGAGGAGGATGAAGGCGTTGGCCCAGCGATTGCGGGCGAGCGTGCGCGTTTCGATCGGGGGGCGGGCCGGGTCGGCGGCGATTTCGGCGAGATAGATGCGGGCGATGCGGCCTTCGCGTGTGGGCTCGACGCGATATCGCAAGTGGTTGTCCAACATGCGCTTAAGGTCGCTGACGGCAACTCGCAGTGCGTCGCGGACGGGGCCCTCCGGCGAGACCTCGGCCGAAAGCACCCCGCGGCTTTGGAGGCTGTGGACGATGTTGGCGTAGGTCAGCCCGATTTCGGCGGTTTTCGAATCGGACTTGGCATCGAGCAGGGCCAGGAAGACGGCGGTGCGGAGCGACGGGCTTGGGTCGAGGCCGGGGCCGAAGGCGTTTTCGCGCTCGGCGGCCCAGGCCTGGAGGGCGGACTTTTCGAGCACGTAGCCTGCGGACTCGCTCATCACACACTCTGGCGGGGTGATATCTGGAACTGAGGGGAATCGTATGGGCAACCGGGTTTGCGCATCAAGCGTAGCCAACTCGAAAATTGTTTGAAAGCTTCGCATTGACACATAAGTAATTCGTGCTATTATTCATCTTGTGGGCTACGAATAGCCCATGCGAAAGCAACGGACATTCAGATTTGAAGGGAACGGAGACAGGTCATGCGACGGAACACGATGGCGCTGGTGGCGGCGGTGTTGATGGTGGGTGCCTTTTCGGCGATCGCGCCGGCACAGGCGGCGACGGAGAGCCTGACGACGCCGATGGGGTGTGGCTCGTGGGCGGTGCATGTTTATCAGGGCGGCTGTCGCGGTTGGGTGTGCGTGGGGCGGTTTAGCGAGCGCTGCGATGCGAACCGCGTGGCGCGGCAGTATCGGTGTCAGGGGTATGAGACTTCGGTGCAGTGGGTGTACTGACGCGTAGGGCGGATTTCATCCGCCTCTTGCGGCCGGCGTCGGCTTTTGGTCGGCGCCGGCGTCATCGGTTCAGGGGGTATTCGTTAATCCAGTGGAATCCGCGCGTCGTGAGCAGCGGCTTGTAGTCGTCGATTCGGCGCAGGCGGATTTCGTGGCTGAGGCCCCACGTTGTTTGCTTGAGGACGTAAACGCCCGGCTCGGGAGACTCGTAGTTGTACACGGCGGGCGAGAGCGGGCCTTTAGACGGAAACGAGACTTGTTTTTTCTCGTCGTCGATGAACAGTCGGCGGCTGGTTGTGCCGTCGGCGAATTGGACAGCGCCCATGCCGAAGGTGCCGAAGGCGACACGGATCCAGCGCTCGGCGTCGGGCAGGGCGCGGTCCATGACAAATCCTTTCTTGATCGACTCGACGCGATAGACGCCGTACCAGGGCTTCTTTTCGGCGAAGGGGCCGTAGAGGAACATCATGCTGTAGTTCTGAATGGGGGGCATGATGGCGAAGAGAACGACGAAGCCGAGCTTCGCGGCGCGCATCGTCCACTTGAGCCAGGCCCGCTGCAGTGGAAATGGTCGCAGGACGATGGGTTGCGCCGGCAGATTTGCGAAGAGCAGCGCGGCGAGGCGCGGCAGGTGGGGAACGATCAGGAAGATCGCGCAGAGCAGCAAATGGGTCGAGAAGAGCTTGACGGGGACATCGAAGCAGAAATTGAGCATGACCACGTTGGTCATCACGCCGAAGCTGACCAGGGCCCCGAGCAGCGTCGTTCGGCGCCAGAGCAGGAGCATGCCGCCGAGTACTTCGCTGAGTCCGCCGAAGATCTGGTAGGGAAGGCTGGCGCCCATGAAAGTCCAGAGCAGGCCCATGGGCGAGGTTTCGCCGATGGGGTTGAGCCAGCGTTCGGGCCCCGGGGCGGGCATCTGAACGGGCCAGACTTTGTGCCAGCCGTAGCTGAGCATGAACATGGCGAGGTAGTAGCGGACGAGGATTTGGGACACGTCGCGCGTGCGCGGGGCGACCGGGCGGCCGCGGGCTGCGAGGGTCCACAGGAGGGCTGCGCCCGCCGCGGCGCAGGCGTAGCAGAACAGCTCGATGTAGTTGTAGGTCGTGTCGCCGCTACCGGCCGGAAAGATGGTGATCGTTTTGCCGAAGAGGCGTTGCGCGACGGTTGTGACGATTTCGCGCTTGCCTGTTTCGTAGGCGGCGATGGCGGGGGTTTCGCCGAGCCAGGGGATGACGTTGAGCGGGAAGGGAGCGATGTATAGCAGGAGGTAGACCAGCACGAAGCGGTGCAGCAGCGAGCCGACCGCGCTCAGCGGCGCGAACTTTGGCGAGGGAGCCGGGGAGGTGTCGTGCGGCGCGACATCGGTTGCGTCGGGCGGTGCGGGTTGGGGCGGCTCGCCGGCGTCGAGAAAACGCGCTCGCAGTGCGGGCGTCGGCAGCATGCAGGCGTTTTGCCGGCCGAACCAGCCATAGCGATTGCGGGCGATCCATGAGTAGAGGTTGTCGCGCAGGGCGCGCGGCATCAGCCAGCCCAGGGCGGCGGCGGCGGAGTAGGGCAGCCCCAGATGGCGGGCGATGCGCAATGCTGCCGCGGACCGGGTGTGGATGCCGGCTTCGTCGATGAGCACGATGCTGTCGGGCAGTTGGTCGAGCGACGTGCCGGCCAGCCCCAATGCGTTTCGGGCAGCGGCGGATTGGAGCGAGGCGAAGCGAAAGAGGCGGCGGCGATCGCGCTGCAGGATCCACTGCACCGCGCCGTTGCAAAGGTTGCAGACGCCGTCGAAGAGGATGATTGGGGGCTGGGGGGCCGCAAGCTCGGGGGCGGCGGCGGGATTGGTGTTTTGCATGTTCATCTACAGGCTACGCAATCGAGCGCGGCGAATCCCATGGGCGCGTGGGAAGGGACGCGGGCATCAGCGGCGGTTCGCAAGTTCTTACAAATTCCCCCGAAGGTGCGGCCGAGTGGAAGGGGGTTTCTGCTGTGGACGAGAGATGGAGGCGATCACTTTCAGAATGATGCGCCGCGGCGGGGATCCGGTCGGGGGGCTAGGAGAGCGGCAGCTTTCGCCCCCAGAGCAGCGCGATCGCCGCGAGGGCGAGCAGGACCTCGAGTGCGGCGACGACGTAGGTTGTCGACTGCACGTCTGAGCCGAAGGCGAGGGTTGCGACGCGCCAGATCGCGAGCGGGACATAGAGGCAGGCCGCGGCCAGCAAGCCCGCGGTTTGGAGCGATTCGAAGCAGGCGAAGACTGCGAAGAGCAGCGCGAGGCCGGCCTGCAAGCCGCCGTAGACGGTGAGGATTTCGCTGCGGCCGGAGCCGTTGATGGCCTGGAGGCCGAGGGCGGCGCTGGTTTTTTCCGGGGCGAAGGTGCACCAGGCGGCGAAGAGGACGTAGAGCAGGGCGTTGGCGAGCAGATAGGCTTTGATCATGGTGGGATGGTAGGCGTCGGCGGTCGCGGCTCCGCGCGGGCGGATGCATCTTTCGGTTGTCGGCATACACTGTCCGCGCATGAGGACATCAATGTCAGGCTATCGGAATGATTCGGGTGAGCCACAGATGGATCGGCCGGCGACGCGCCGCGCGGGCGGACTGTTTTCGCGCATGCTGATCACGTGCCTGGTGTGGAGCGGGACGTCGGCTGCGCTGGCGGAAGAGCCGGCGTCTGCGCCGAGCAGCCAGCCGGCCGCGCTCGTCCGATCGGGGGCCGGGCCGACGGAACTCGTGACCACGGCCGAGGGGCCGTCGGGGGCCGATGCGGTGGTGCGTGAGTTTTTCGCGGCGACGAAGGCCGAACTGACGGCGATTCGCGAACATGACCAGGCCGGGTCGAAGGCAGCGCGAAAGCGGCTGCTCGATAGCACCATCAGCGTCGACGCGCTGGCGCCTCAGGCCCGGGCCAAGCTTGGCAATCTTTCGGATGCGGATCTGGCGGCCGCCCTTGGACAACTCGTGGATCGCTGGCAGGCGCTGGTGGCGTACTACATCGACGGCGTGCAACTCGACAACATCGCGTGGCATCGCGTGCCGCGTGGCGGATTGCCGACCGAGCTGAACGCGGTGGAAGCGCTGGTGCCGGCGGAGGCGCGCGGGCGTCGCATCATGATCGATATCGTGTTGGTGGAAGCGAAGCCGGGGACCTGGCGTCTGCAGCGCGTGTCGTATCTGAATCCTGCAGTTCGCCTGCGCAGCGCCGCGGCGAGCCAGCCGGGGTCGCCCGGGTAGTTCCTGCGGGGGCAGGTGCGTTGATGCACCAATTTCAGTTGCACGACACGATCGTGGCGATTGCGAGCGGCGCGGCGGCGGCGCCGCGCGGCATCGTGCGGCTGAGCGGGGGCGGGGCGGGGCAGGTTTTTGAGCGTGCGTTTGCGACGGGTCGGCTGACGCAAACAGAGCGCGCGGCGGCGCGGCGACTTTCGATGAGGCTGAGCGTGTTTGGGTGCGAGGCGCCGGCTGACCTGCTTTGCTTTGCGGCGCCGCGCAGCTACACGGGGGAGGATGTGATTGAAATTCATGTGCCGGGTTCGCGCCCGCTATTGCAGGAGATTTCGAGGCTGCTGATTGTGGCCGGAGCTCGACCGGCGGGGCCGGGGGAGTTCTCGGCTCGCGCGCTGCGATACGGGCGGATGTCGCTGGAGCAGGTGGGCGGCGTGCTGGCGCTGATCCAGGCGGGCGACGCCGATCGCGCGCGGGTGGCGGCGCGGCTGGTGCGGGGCGAGTACTCGGCCCGGCTCGACGCGGCGCGAGACGAGTTGCTGGAGCTGCTGGCGCGGGTCGAGGCGGGCATCGACTTTGTCGACGAAGAGGGCGTTTCGTTTGTGACGCCGGCGGAACTCATGGCGGGGTTGCGGTCGCCGCTGGCGCTGCTGGGTGAGTTGGCGACCGGCCCTCGTCAGGCGCGGGAGCGAGCGACGCCGCACGTCGGCGTTTTCGGATTGCCGAACGCGGGGAAGAGCACGCTGGTGAACGCGTTGCTGGGTCGCGCTCGCGTGATTGAGTCGCCGATCGCGGGGGCGACGCGCGATGTGATTGCTTCGCCGCATGCGATCTCGGGGTTGCCGCTGATGCTGCAGGACACGCCGGGTTTGGGCACGGCGTCGGACGCGCTGGATGTTGCGGCGTATGAATCGTCGCGCATGGCGGCTTCGGAGGCGGATGTCGTGGTTTGGGTGCATGCGGCGGACGTGGCGTGGACGCCGGAGGAACGTGGGCAATGTGAAGAGGTGGTTGCGGGGCGCCGTTCGGTGCTGTGCATATCGAAGTGCGACACCACGGGTAGTGATGGATCGGCGTTAGCGCCCCACTCATTGTTTGCGTCGGTGGTGACGACATCCGCGGCGCGGGGGATTGGATTGGTCGAACTCGAAGCGGCGATTGGGGCGGCGTTGGGGCGGTTGGATGACGAGTCGGGGGGGAGTTCGCTGCTGCATGGCATGGCGGATCGGGCTCGGGCGGGGCTGAGGCGGATCGAGCGATTGCTGGCGCGGGACGAGGCGGGATCGGCGTCGGCGAATGATGCGCAAGTTTCGCCGCCATGGGAACTTATCGCGATAGAGCTGCGCGAAGCGATCAGCGCGATTGAGTCGCGCGGTCACTATGCGGTGAACGACGACATGTTGGGCCGGATATTCGCCCGCTTCTGCGTTGGGAAGTAGGTGGGGCGGATGCGGCGACTCGTGCCGGAACCGGTTGCAATTTCAGCGGGTTGAAAAAGTTGGAACAAAAATCCAGCGAATGGAAAAAAAAACTAATCGAGAAGGGTGCGGATTTCGATACTCATAAGTGAAACCGCACCGGACGGAATAAGGACTGCGGGTCGGTGGGTTGCTTAAGAATGCGATGGCCGCCTTGCGGTGGTCGTCGCCTAAAACTCGGCTTCTTTCCCCTCCGGAGAGCACCGGGCTGCCAAAGGGCACCGGTGCCCTCTTTATTTTTGTTGACAGATGACGGGCCGATCGCGGTTTGCGCGGCGCGAAGGCGGCGCTGCGGCGTGCTGCGCTGCGTGCATTCTGATAGCGTAGAACCATGCCCCAGCGGCGGAAGAGCGTTCGGCGCGATCTGCGCATCAGCATCATCGACGGGTCGTTCTGGTCGTTTATGACGGCCTTTGGCGAGCGCTACTTTGGTGCGTTTGCGCTGGCGGTGGGGCTGGGGCAGGTGGCGTCGGGTTGGGTGGCGATGTTGCCGGTGCTGGGCGGGGCGCTGATTCAACTGCTGAGTCCGCTGCTGATTCGCGTGACGGGCACGCTGCGGCGGGCGGTGTTGGTGGGTTGCGGGGTGCAGGCGTTGTCGTTTGCGCCGCTGGTTTATGCGGCGTATCACGGCAGGATTTCGCTGCCGATGCTGCTGATCGTGGCCTCGATTTTCTGGGGCGGCGGATTGATTGCTGCGCCGCCCTGGAACACGTGGATGGGGCAGATCGTGCCGCGTCGGATCCGGGCGCGGTACTTCGCGACGCGCTCGCGGACGATGCAGGTGTGCGTGTGCATCGGGCTGCTGCTGGCGGTGGTGGTGCGGGATCAGTTTGGTCAGGATCACGCGCCGTTGTGGGGCTATGTGATCATGTTCTCGGTGGCGGGGGTCTGTCGCGCCGTTTCGACGTCGCTGCTCGCGGCGCAGCGTGAGCCGCCGCCGCTGGTGCGTTCGGCGGCGCCGGTGCGGTGGTGGGAGGCGCTGAATCTTCGCTCGCGCGTTGGCGGTGTGCTGCTGTTTGTGTTTATTTTTCAGTTCGCGTTTCAGATCGCACAGCCGTATTTGACGCCTTACCTGATGCATCATCTACGTTTCGGCCATGCACCGTTTGCGACCGTGCTCGCGGCGGAGTTTCTGGGGCGCGTGATTGCGCTACAGTGGGTGGGGCGGCTGGCGGAGCGACATGGGGCCGCGTGGCTGCTGCTGGTCGGGTTGGTGGTGCTGACGCCGCTGCCGCTGTTGTGGCTGGTTTCGGGTGCGGTGCCGTGGATTGTGTCGCTGCAACTTGTCGCGGGCGGTGCGCTGGCGTGTTACGAGATCGGCATCTTTCTGATGCTGCTCGAAGTGGTGCCGGATGAGCAGCGGCCGACGGTGGTGACCATTTATCAGTTGATTTGGGCGTGCGGGGCGGCGGCCGGGACGCTGCTGGGCGGAGAGGTTCTGCGGTCGCTGGGCGCGGGTTGGGGAGGGTATGCGGCGGTGTTCGGCGCGGCGCTGGTGTTGCGGGCCGGCGCGGTGGCATATCTGTGGCGTTTTCGGCGGCGGCATGCGGGGGCGTGAGAGCTGGATGTTTGAGCGACGAGCGCCGACTCCGTTTCAGAAACAGAGTTGGGCGCCAGGTCAACGCTTGCGATGGGTCAGTATCTGAGACCGGCCCCCTGACATTCGCTGCGGCCCGCGCCCCGCGGGCATTCCGAACGAGGGGTTGGTTTGTAACGCGCGCTGCGCCGCAGCAGTGGTATTCTTCGGAAGTCGGCGCGGCGCGCGACGTGTACGGATTCGCGCTGCGGCGAACACGAGGTATGGCGCGGTGGCGGCTTCGACCGTAATGGTCATTCTGGTGGCGGGCCTGCTGCTGATCTTCGGCGGATTGCTCGCCGCGAGCGGCGGCGGCGCGCGTGGCCCCACTTGTTCCTGCGGCGAGCGCAATCCGACGATTGCGAAGTACTGCAGGCGGTGCGGGAGCGCGTTACGGGGAAGAAGCGGGTAAGACGTGCGCCGCCAGAGTCGAGCGCGACTGCGGAGGCGCTCGGCTGGGGCGCAGTAGCAGAAGGAAGATGGTTGCGGCTCAATTCGTTTGGCCGAGGGAGAGAGTGAATGGCGCGACAACGCGGGTATCACGATGACGACATGCCGATTCAAATGCCGAAGCTGCCGCAATTGCCGAAGTTCAGTCTGCCGTTGAAGGCGCTGGGTGGCGTGGGCGGCTGGATCTCGCTGGCGCTGGTGCTGGCGCTGGTTTGGATTTTTTACTGGTGGTTCATTCAGCGCATCGAGGTCGGCCCGGGAGAGATCCTGGTGCTGACGCGCAAGGTGGGCGCGCCGCTGCCGCCGGAGGCGGACGGCCAGTCGGTGCTTTATCCGGCGCTTTTGCAGAAGCTGGGCCAGCCGCCCAACTCGTTGAAGTATCAGGGCATTCTCTACGAGCCGAAGGGCGAAGGTCGCTACTTCTACGACCCGTTTTTCTGGCGTCGAGAGATTTTCCCGGCGACGCTCCTGGGCAAGGGTGAGGGCGTCGGAGCGCCGGATGAGATCGGCATCAAGGTTCGCAAATACGGCGATCCGCTGCCGCCGGGGAAGATCGTGGCGACCGAGCCGCACGAGCGTGGGCCGATGGCCGAGGTCCTGCAGCCGGGTCGATACAACCTGAATCCATATGCGTATGAAGTGAAGCGGGTGCAGCCGGTGTTCATTCCGGAGGGGTTCGTCGGCGTACAGACGCTGTACTCCGGGGCGGAGCCTGGGGACCCCAACACGTTTCTCGCGAAGTCGGGCGAGCGCGGCGTGCAGCCGGACGTGTTGCCGCCGGGCATGTATTACAACAATCCGTACGTGCGTCGGATCGACCTGATCGAGACGCGTACGCAGACGCTGGACCTGGTCGGTCAGGATGCGATCCGATTCCCCTCGAACGACAGCTTTCAGATCGTGGTCGAGGCGACGGTTCAGTACGCCGTTCGGCAGGATCAGGCGGCGTATGTGCTGGCGGCGATCGGCGATCACGACGACATCGCCACGAAGTTGCTGCTGCCGGTGGTGCGGTCGTTCTCGCGGATCGAAGGTTCGAAGCTGCGGGCGCGCGATTTCATCAGCGGCGAGGAGCGCTCGCACTGGCAGGAGACGGTGTTTCAGACCATCTCGCAGCAATGCTATGCGCAGGGGATCGACGTTCAGCAGGTTCTGATTCGCCGGATCGAGCCGCCGGGGCAGATTGCGGGGCCGATCAGCGAGCGGCAGGTGGCCGAGCAGGAGGTCAATCGATTTCGGAAGGAGATCGATCTGGCGAAGAGCCAGGCCCGGTTCGTCGAGCAGGAAGAGATGCAGAAGCAGGCCAAGGCGCTGGGCGAGGCGCAGCGCGACGTGGTGACGGTGAATACGGAAGCCGAGCAGCGCCGGGCGGTGGCGATCACCGAGGCCCGCAAGCGGCTGGAGGTTTCGAAGCTGCGGCTCGAATCGGCCAAGCAGGATGCGCAGGCGAAGATCTCGCGCGGTCAGGCCGAGGCCGAGATCATCCGGCTGCGATTCGAGGCCGAGGCGTTGCCGCTGCGTGATGCGGTGAACGCGTTCGGCGGCGGCGACGCGTATGCCCAGCACTTTTTCTATCAGAAGCTGGCGCCGTCGCTGAAAACGATTTTGGCCAACACCGACGGACCATTTTCCGACATTTTCAAGGCGCTATCGCCCAGCTCGATCCCGCGGGGCGTGCGGCCGGTTAGCACGCCGACGGGCGGCGGAAACAACACACCGGCCTCTGCGCCGGCTCTGAGTGGAGGTGGGCGATGAGCCTCGGACGATTGATTGCTGTCGTCGCCGGCTTTTTGACGATGATCGTCGGCGCGTGGGTGCTGTTTCTGTGGTTTTTCTGCCGCGTGACGGTCGGGCCGAATGAAGCGCTGGTGGTGATTGCCAAGAGCGGTAAGCCGCTGGAGCCGGGTCAGACGATCGCCGAAGCGGGCGAGCAGGGTATTCAGCGGCTGACCTACGGGCCGGGGCGCTACTTCTTCAACCCGATTTCCTATGAAACGCAGAAGTGCGAGCTGATCACGATTTCCGCGGGCGACCCTTCGACCTGGGTTGAGTTTTATTCGACGGGCGGTTCGGATCTGGCGGCGCCGACATTTCAGGGGCAGTGGCCCGAGGTGGGCGTCGTGACGAGTCTGGCGGGCAAGCAGTGGACCGGCACGAGCGAAATCGTCGACAAGGGCTATCAGGGCAAGCAGCGCGAAGTGCTGACGCCGGGGACCTATCGCATCAATCCGCGGGCGTACAAGATCGACAAGGTGCCGGCGGTGATTGTGCCGGTGGGCTTTGTCGGCGTGGTGACATCGCAGTTGGGGGAGATGCCGGGGACGGAGGAGATCTCGCATACCACGCTTGACGCCGCCGGCAATCCGCAGGCCGGGCGGCCGACGAAGGTGCAGAAACTGGCCCAGCCGGGGCAGCGCGGCGTGCTGCAGAACGTGTTGCCGCCGGGGATTTACTACCTGAATCCATACGTGCACAAGGTGACGACGGTGCAGGTGGGTTACAACCTGATCGGTTCGCAGCTGATCAGTCAGCAGATGCAGCAGATGTTGCAGAATGTGTCGGTGCGTGCGAAGAACGCCGTGCAGCAGCAACAGCAGATGCAGATTGACGAAGATCGCGGTCAGGCGGGCAATCTGTCGATGGTCGACGGTCGCATGCAGACGATCGAGTTTCCGTCGAAGGACGGCTTCACGGTGGATGTGGAAGTGACGGTGGTCTGGGGTCGTCAGCCGACGCACGCGCCGGAGCTGATCAACCGCGTGGGCGAATCGGAGAAAATCCGGGACCTGATCGTGGCGCTGGTGCGGAGCATCTGCCGCAATGTCGGGTCGGAGTACATCAGCACGGACTTCATCGAGGGCTTGAAGCGCGAGCAGTATCAGCGTGAGGTGACCGAGACGCTGAAAAAGGTCTGCGCGGAGCGCAAGCTTGAGATCCTGATCGCCCTGATCAACAACATTGAAGTTCACGCGCGCGGCTCCAACAGCGAGACCGCCGATTTGAAGGAGACCATTCAGCGCGGCTTTATCGCGAATGAGCAGGACTTGACGCGGCAGAAGCAGCGCGAGACGGCGGTGGTGAAGGCCGATCTGCAGACGGCCGAGGCGTCGATCGCGATCGCGCGCGAGCAGATCACGGCGGATACGCGGAAGCGCGTGGCGGAGACGCAGGCGCTGGCGCGGAAGAAGTCGGAGGAGATCGACGCGGCGCGCGATCTCGACGTGGCTCAGATCGAGCGAGAGATCGCCGAGATCGAGGCAGAAACGGCGCGCGTGCTGGGCCGGGCGGAGGCGGATGTGCAGCGGCTGAAGTATCAGGCGGAGGCTGACGGTCGGCGCATGCTGGTCGAGGCCTTCGGCAGCGGGACGGCCTACAACCTCTACACGTTTGCTCAGAACTTCAAGCCGGACTCGATCCGGCTGATCTTCGCGGGCGAAGGGACGTTTTGGACGGACATGAACAAGGCGCAGGATCTGGGGGCGATGGAGCTGCTGCGGGAGGGGGCGGCGCCGCCAGGCAGGCCTTAACTCTTTCCGGCGTGGTTAGAATAGTTCCGCAAGGACAGGAGATTTCAGCCGTGGAAGTCATCGGCGCATCGGAGATCGAGCCGCGCATCGCAGAGCTTTTGGAGCGGGTAGCGAAGGGTGAGTCTTTTGAGATTACCCGACAGTGCCGCGCGGTTGGGAGGCTCGTGCCGCCCGCCCGGCCGCGCGACGCCGCCGCCATCGCCGGTGCGATCGATCGCTTGAAGCGATTTCGCGGGCTTTTTCGCGGCATGGATCGCGGCGAATTGATAGCGCTGAAGAATCAAGGTCGCCGGTTCTGATTGGGCTGGAGCCGGACATCTCGGCGATCCTCGCACTGGCGTTCGAAGACGAAGACGCGGTGTACGCTCAGTTCGTACTGACGGCGATCGGCGCGGACGAAGGCGTGGTTCCTACGTTGTTTTGGTTTGAGATTCGAAATGCGTTGCTGATGGCGGAACGCCGCAAACGCATCACAATCGATCAAACCGCAGAGTTTCTCGCCAGTCTCACGGTGTTGCCGATCACGATCGACGAGGAGCCGGATGAGCAAACGGTTCTACGTCTTGCGAGAACTCACACATTGACGGTGTATGACGCGGCATACCTTGAGCTTGCCCTGCGGCGCAGCTTGCCGATCGCTACGCTCGACGCAGAGCTTCATCAGGCCGCGTTGGCGGCGAACGTCGCGGTATTCTCGGGGCCGGTGCAGACGTAGCGATTTTCGTCGGGTCGCCCGAAAGCCTTAACGCCAGCGGGCCTAGTTTGGCGTTCCGCATTCGCTGGATGGCTGCGCAACTTCGTTCACAGACGCATTGAGCGTCACCACCACATCGAGCGCTCGATCGCTGTACGCCGCGTAGGGAATGAAACCCTCGGCCCGGCATCGCGCGTGGAAATCGCGGGCACGCTCGTTGTTGCCGGCGGAGGCCGGATTGGCGCGGTCGATGACGTAATCGGTCACCAGCACCGCTTTGCCGCGGGACTCGTATTCGCGGAGTTGCTCCAGCACAAACGCGGATTCGTCGGTCGGTTGCGGCGAAAGCTCGTCGTAGAAGAGGTCTTCCTGGCCGATGCCGCTGATGGCGGCGAAGTAGCGGTCGGTCTGGGCGTCGAGTTCGTACGCGTCGTTGCGGATGATGTCGCTGCCGTTTTGGGGGAAGACGAGGAAGTCGCCGTCGCCGCGGGTCACGCGGGCGTAGGTCGCGATGGCGTCGACCAGGGCGATCATGTCGCGGCGGGCCTGCTCGCGGGTGCGCTCGCCGGCGTCGGCGCTCCAGAAGTCGTAGGCGTCGATGATGTCGAGATAGACGCCGTCGAAGCCTTGCGAAAGGATGCGGTCGAGCGGGCGGGTGGAGCCGGCGGCGGCATCGCCCCAGAGCAGCGCCTGCCAGGCGGGATCCCAGTAGCGGACCTTGTAGTTGCCGGGGAAGTCGGGGTTCTCCGGCCCGAGCCAGCTTGGCGCGACGCCGGGGATCGGAGTGCCGGCGGCGTCGACCCAGGCCGCGTTCCAATAGTCGCGATAGTTTTCCGCCTCGCCGATGCTGAGGTAGGCGAGCACGGTCTTGCGACAGCCGGCGCCCGCGCGGATCTCTGCGATTTCGCTGGTGGGGATGTCGCCGCTTCGTCGGCCGTCACGTGAGGGTTCGAGGACGAGCCATTCGAAGGAGGGGCTTGCGAGCTGGGCGGCGGAGAATGGCTCGGGTTGGAGGATGTAGAGGAGGTCGCCGCCGGCAGGCGGAATGGGAGTGGGAACGCGACAACTGGCGATGAAGGCAGTGAGTCCGCCGATCATGGCGCCGATCGTTTGCATCGATGATCGTGTCGACGCCGCGTGCGATGCGTTCTGACGTTTCCAACTTTGGGGCGATTTCATTCCGGCCACCTTCACTCGATCAATGTTGTTCGACAGAAAGCGGATGAGGATCAGTCCACGCAAAGCCGTTCGCGACGAAAGCGCGGCCATCCGATTCGCTCGACCACGACTGACACTCCCGAAGCGCTTCGGGCCTCGGCGCCATCGTCGACAACGAGTGCGATCAATTCGGTCACGTCGCCTCGACGCAGCTCGATCGAACAGATCTGGTCATCGACGAGGCGGACCGGACGGATGAAGCAGTTGGCAATGCCTCCGGCAAAACGCTCGCACTCGAATCGTTGGCGGCGCAGCGCGATATCCGTGTCGGACGGCACAGGGCAGGATTCGATTCGCTCTGGGAGGCGATGGCCCGTCGCAGACGAGGCTCGGTCCGCGTAGCGGAGAAGGACGGCGCGGAGCTCAATTTCATTGGCGAGCTCGGCGGGCGTCGTCGTGACTCGAAACACAAGATCTTGGGTGTTGTTATAGAAGACATCGCAACCCAGTTGCGCTGAACTCACCAGGATTAGTGTTAGTAGGCTGACGATTCGCATGGTTCATCCCGACGACCGATTCGCTCTGCGAAGTGTAGCTGACGGGAGAACGTATTTTCACTAGCGCTCGGCGACTTATTCCCGCCCTCCGCACTTGACCGCGCCCTGCCCCTCCCCCCACGATTGCCCGCATGATCGACATCAAAATCATCCGTGAATCGGCGGACAGCGTCCGCGAGGCCTGTCGGCTGAAGAATATGAAGCCCGAGGTGGTGGACCGTGTGCTCGAGATCGACACGCGGCGGCGGGCGTTGGAGACTGAGTTCAACGATCTGCGCCACAAGCAGAAGACGATGGGCGAGCAGATCGCCAAGGCCCCGCCGGCCGAGAAGGCGAAGATGAGCGCCGAGCTGGGGCCGCTCAAGAATCGGCTCAAGGAGATCGAGGCCGAGCGGGAGCAGGTCGACAAGGACCAGTATCAGGCGATGCTGCTGGTGCCGCAGATTCCGCACAAGGACGCGCCGCGCGG
>JALHOX010000033.1 GCA_022842805.1 Phycisphaerae bacterium
CGCGGTTGATGCCTGGCACGGCGTCTACGTTGACGTGGATATCGATCGTGAAGTCTTGTGGCCCGACGGCAAGCGGCCGGAAAAGCCGGCGTATGAGGGGCGGGTTCATGTGTTTCCTGCGGAAAAACCAGGAGGTTTCCTGGGCAGAGTGAAGCGGTGGTTCGGTCTCAAACCTCCCGCGCCTCAAATTCCCGACGCCGTTAGGCAGGCGATGGCGGCGATGGTGGACGCCTACGGGGCTCGCGAAGGCGAGTGTGGCGCGTTGCAAGTCGGCAATCTCCGCGCGCTCTGTGACGAGTTGGACGCGCTACTGGAGGTAGTCCAGCTTCCGCAGAGCGTTGAGGCGCTGACTTCAACGATTGAGTCCTACGAAAACGATCGGCCCGACGACGACCCGCACATTCAGGGCCTGTGTCACGCATGGATCACCGCACGATTTGCCCTTGAAAACCGCACGCCCCTTTGGTTGGTCAAGTGACGATCGCCGGGTGGTACGGACAACGGTACTCCGTTGTCCGTATCTTCGCGGGGCCGGGCGCCGAAGACACGGACAAGTTGAGTACGACTTGTCCGTGCCACGCGACGCTTTGATCACCCGCAAACTTGACGCAAATCGCTACCGCGGACTGCTTCTGCGGATCTAATCCCCTCCGAGTTTTGGGATTTCTCGCTTGCCAAAATGCTGCCGGTAATAGTCGAACTCGCCCAAGCTGTCGCTCGTCGGCCCCATAAATCCAGAGAACCGCCCTACCAAACGCCATTCTCCGGAAGCGTCCGCCTCCCACGGCCACCGCATATCCATCTCGTCCGTGTCGCGAGGATCGTATGGATCGCCGGATATTGGCCCCCCCATCCAGCCGCCGAACAATCGGAAATGAGGCGACGCCCGGCGAACGGTCTGGGGGAGTGAAAAGATGAACTTGTTCAGAACAAACAGCTTAGCGGCGCCGCCAAGCCACATAGGTGGGCTGGACCGGTACAACTGCTCCGCAGCGCGAATCGTGTCGAGATCGTAGGCGGCTATGCGTCGAACGGCCTCCTCAATCTGGCGACGCTCCACGGCATACTCATCGCTTACGCCCAACGCAGACCAATCGGGCATGTCCGTCAAGATGCGTACCACCTCCCCTACCTTTTCATCTATCTTCTCGTCAGCTGATCGGACCGATGCCTCGTCAGCCGATAGGGCCGATGCCTCATCTGCCCGATCAGCTCCGCACCGACATCCTCCGATCATCGCCACGACACACATCCACATTGCGCAACTTACAATCGCAGATACAGGTCGCATCTACTCACCTCAAGGGCTCGCAGAAAGAGTCGTGGTCAAAGGAGGCGGCTCTCCGCAGTTATTCCATGAGACGCTCATTGTGTGGAGTGTACCCGGCGGCGCAATCCGGCCCGGCGGCCCGGCCAGATGGACTCCGTTGTAGGTGTCTTCTTCCCGCGGGGCGCCGACGACACGGACAAGTTGAGTACAACTTGTCCGTGCCACCCGATGAGCCCGCGGCACGGAGTACCGTGACCCATGCCACCCGCCGTAACCCATCCGACGCGCCCTCTAATCCGTACGACTATCATCTGATTGCCTCGCGATTTTCGCGTCGCGCACCGATCGGCGCTGTCTCGCGCCGCTACGATGCAGCGCTTCTGCGGGAGCCGCATCATGAATGTCCTGCTCATCTCGCCCAAGACCCCCGACACATTCTGGAGCTTTAGCCACATCCTGCGGATTGTCGGCAAGCGGGCGGCATTTCCGCCGCTCGGGCTGCTGACCGTTGCGGCGATGTTGCCGCGCGAGTGGTCGCTGCGCGTGGTCGATCTGAATGTTCGCCCGCTGCGCGATGCGGATCTGCAGTGGGCCGACGCGGTGTTCGTCTCCGCCATGATCGTGCATGAGGCGTCCGTGCGCGAGGTGATCGCCCGCGCCGCGGCTCATCGCAAGCCGATCGTCGCCGGCGGGCCGCTGTTCACCACCGGCGCGGAGCGCTTTCCCGAGGCGACCAGTTGCGTCATCGGCGAGGCGGAGAATGTCATCGACGCGCTGGTCGAAGACCTCGCCCGCGGCACACTCCAGCCGCGCTACGAATCCGCCGAACGCGCCGACGTCTCAAAGACGCCGCTGCCGCGCTGGGATCTGATCAACGTCAATCACTACGTCACGCTCTCGGTGCAGGCGTCGCGCGGCTGCCCCTTTGATTGCGAGTTTTGCGACATCACCGCCGTCTATGGCCGCGTGCCGCGCGTGAAGCCGCCCGAGCAAATGATCGCCGAATTAGAGGCCGTGCTCGCGACCGGCTGGCGCGGCGGCGTCTTCGTGGTCGACGACAACTTCATTGGCAATCGCGTGAAGACCAAGGCCCTGCTGCGAGCGCTGATCGAGTGGCGCGCCGCGCGGCGAATCAACCTACGCTTCACAACCGAGGCCTCGATCAACCTGGTCGACGATCCGGAACTACTGGATTTGATGGTGCAGGCCGGCTTTGCGACCGTCTTCGTCGGCATCGAAAGCCCGCAGGCCGAGAGCCTGAACGAATGCCGCAAGGTGCAAAACACCAAGCGCGACCTTGTCGCCGCCGTCCGCACGATTCAGAACGCCGGCATGGAAGTGATGGGCGGCTTCATTGTCGGCTTCGACAGCGACACGCCGCGCATCTTCGAGCAACAGAAGCGTTTTATTCAGGAAGCGGGCGTCGCGACGGCGATGGTCGGCATGCTGACGGCGCTTCCCGGTACGCGGCTCTTCACGCGGCTCACGAAAGAGGGCCGCATCGTCCGCCACACCACCGGCGACAACCTCGACGCCACGCCCAACTTCATTCCGACCTTGAACCTGAGCTTGCTCACGGACGGCTACCGCCGGCTGATCAGAGAGCTCTACGCGCCGCGTGCCTACTACCAGCGTGCGCTCAACTTTCTCCGCCAATACACGCCGGCCAAGCGACAAAGTCTGCCGAGTATCGACGACCTGAGTGCGCTGCTGCGCACGATGTGGGTGCTGGGCGTCGTGCGGCGCGGCCGCCGGTCCTTTTGGCTCTTCCTGTGCCGGGCTTGGCTCTCTCACCGCCGCGCGTTCGCTCAGGCGGTCGAGCTGGCGATCCGCGGGCATCATTTCCGCATGGTGGCGGGGACGATCTAGGCGGGCTGCGCCGCCTCTAATTCCCCAGCCGCACCGTGCCCAGATGCGCGGTCAGCGTCATCGGCCGATTGAAGGTCGCCGCGTTGCCGCTCGCTGCCGGGTAGTTGCCCGTCACGATGGCGATCGTCGATCCCGATGGCGCGCTCTGCGCCGTCTCCGCGATATTGCGAAACGCCCGCAGCACGTGGCCCGTGCGGATCGTTTGCGGGCTGGCGGCGTCGAGCCAGACGCGATTGGGCAGGAAGTTTTGCAGCGAGGTCGAGAGCGGGCCATACCCCAGCCATGTGCCCGCGTTGTCGAAGTCGGAGAAGACCGTGTCGCAGCCGCCCTGGGCGTGAATCGCGATCGCCACGTCGATGCTGTTCCAGATGACCGGGCTGCCGGAGTTGGCCGGCATGGTGTCGACCGTATGTTCGATCGCCGTGCCCGCCAGGCAGTCGTCGCACGAACCGGTGTCGGTCTGCTGCGTCAGATTGCGCGAGTTGCAACTGAAATCGCACGCGCCATCATCGTCCCAATCACAGCACGGCGCGCCCGCGCCGCCTGTGCCGCTTGGAAATGGGTCGATGCCGTAGCCCGTGACCCGCAGCGTCGTGCCCTCGACCGGCACCGCCGAGGTCATGTGGAAAAAACCTTGCGAACGGTGGGGAAAAAGGCCGGTGTTGCTATTGGGCCCCACGGAAAAGACGGCGTAATCCGCGCCCTCGCCGCCCGACTCGGACGCCATCACGCCAGTAACCGGATACTGATCGTTCACGGGCGCGGCGAAGGGCACGCCGTTCGAGCTCGATAGCGGCACGTTGAATTCGATCACGCCCATGATGTTCCCATCCGGCGTGCCGCAGTGGCCGGCGGTGAGCGCGGCGCCGTTATGCACCAGCCAGCCGGTGCATCCGCCGAAGAAGAGCCGCCCGACGCGCGGGTCGTTCGAGCCGCTGCGATCGTCGAAGTCGCCGCAGATCGAAGTCTCGATTTGCGTTCCCGGCTCGGGGCTGAAGCCGAACGCGAAATCCTCCGGGTCGGCCACCAACAGGTGATCGACCGTGAAGTAAACGCCCGTGTCGCCCGGCCCGGCATACAGGTCGATCTGCACTTCGTCGCCGTTAAAGATCGCCGACGTGTTTTGCCAGATCGGCAGAGATGCGGCGTCGAGCCGCTGCGTCTGGCCGTCGAGCGCAGAGGTCAGCATCAGATAGCCGCCGTCGCCGAGCTGATGCGCCGCAAAATGCACCCGCAGCCATGGCGTCTGCTGGGTCTTGACGGTCGTGCTGAACACCGGCTGTGCGACAGCCCCGCTTTCGACTCCGTCGACGGCCGAATCACTCCAGCCGTCACCCGGCGCGGCGACCGGCCCATCGAACCGCGGCGACCCGGTCGCATACGGCTCGGCGATCAGCCGAAATCCCTGCTCCGACTTCGCCAGCGCCGCCGGCAACACGAAAAACGCCGCGATCCCCGCGATTGCCGCGCGATGGGCATGTCGGTCTGGTTTCATGAGGGGGCAGGCTCCGTAATGAGGAGGCGACGGTGGCGGGGTGTCCCGACGAGGAAGATTCACATCGTGGGAAACGAGGTTGGGGGGCGTGGCTTACGCGGAATTTGCGGTAGGGCCACGCTGAGGCTTTTCCGATCCTCGCGACGGCCGTTCAGGGGGGAGCAGCGCCCCTGGTTCACGGGAAAGGGTTAAACTAAAGTCCGTTCCGCGCCAGACTACGGGCAAAAACGGCGGATTTCGCTGATCCGTATGCGGGAAACCCGCGTTTCGCACGTTTTTGAACAAGCCGAGTAAGGGGACATGCTTCTCACTATCTCCACCGACCGCCGACCCGCCACCGACCTGGGCTATTTGCTCCACAAGCACCCGGCCAAGCTGCAGTCGTTCCCGCTCGCCTTCGGCTCGGCGGAGGTTTTCTATCTAACCGCCACCGACGAGCGTTGCACCGCCGCCCTGATGCTCAACATCGACCCCGTCGCACTCGTGCGGCGGCAGGCCGGTGCCGTTTCCATCGAGCAGTACGTCAACGACCGCCCATACGTCGCCTCGTCGCTGCTCTCCGTTGCGATCGCGCAGGTTTTCGGTTCGGCGCTCGGCGGGCGCTGTGCTGGGCGGCCTGAGCTCGCTACCGAGCGGCTTCCGCTTCAAGCGACCATCGCCGCGCTGCCCTGCCGCGGCGGTGATGAGCTGCTGCGCCGGCTGTTTGAACCGCTCGGCTACGAGCTGTGGATCGAGCGCCGTGGGCTCGACGCCGCCTTTCCCCAATGGGGTCACTCCGACCTTCACACCGTGACGCTGCGAGCGCATTGCACGCTGAGCACGCTCCTGAATCATCTCTATGTGCTGATTCCGGTGCTGGACAATGAGAAGCACTATTGGGTCGGCGATGAGGAGGTGGATAAGTTGCTGCGGCACGGCGGTGAGTGGCTGGCACGCCACCCAGAGCGAGAGCTGATCGCGACACGCTACCTGAAGTATCAGCGCAGCCTGGCCAAAACCGCGCTTAGCCAATTGCGCGAGCAGGATGACGAAGCCGCCGGCCCGGAGGATGAGCCGTCCGATGACCCGCGCGAGGAAGCCGGCGAGCGCAAGCTCAGTCTGCATGAACAACGTCACGGCTTCGTGCTCGCTGCACTCGAAGCTCGCTCGGCGCGGAGCGTCGTCGACCTCGGTTGCGGCGAAGGCCGGCTTCTCAAGTCGCTGATGAAGCAGACCAAGATCGCGCGCGTCATCGGCGTCGATGTTTCGAGCCGCGCGCTCGAGATCGCCGAAAGCAACCTTAAGCTCGATCGTCTGCCGCCCAAGCAGCGCGAGCGCATCCGGCTCGTTCAGGGATCTCTGCTCTATCGCGATCGCCGCCTTGAGCGCGGCGGCGACATCGCGGGCGAGACCGGCGTCGACGCGGCGGTGCTCTGCGAAGTGATCGAGCACGTTGAGCCGAGCCGTCTGGCGGCGGTCGAGCGGGTCGTGTTCGAGTGCATCGCCGCGCCGCTCGTGGTCGTCACGACGCCCAACCGCGAATACAACGTGATGTGGGAGTCGCTGCCGGCGGGAGCCGCGCGCCATCGCGACCATCGTTTCGAGTGGACTCGCGCTGAATTCGCCGACTGGTGCGGGCGGGTAGCACAGCGTTTTGGCTACGAGTTCGAAACGCGCGGTGTCGGCGAGGCTGGCGTGAGCGCGACCGGCCACGAGGTCGGTTGCCCGACCCAGGCGGGAGTGTTTCGGCGTGCCCATTGAACTCCGCATCCCCGAACTTGCCCTCGTCGTCCTCATCGGCACATCCGGCGCCGGCAAGAGCACGCTCGCGCGCCGCTTATTCAAGCCCACCGAAATCCTGTCCTCGGATACCTGCCGCGGTTGGGTCAGCGACAACGAGAACAGCCTCGAAGCCACGGGCGACGCGTTCGACGTGCTGCACTTCGTCGCCCGCAGGCGCCTCGCCCGCGGTCTGCTCACTGTCATTGACGCCACCAACGTATACCCCGACGACCGCAAGGCACTCGTGGCGATCGCCCGCGAGTTTCACTGCCTGCCGGTCGCAATCGTGGTTGATACGGAAGAGAAGCTGTGTCAGCAGCGAAACGAGCAGCGCCCCGATCGTCAGTTTCCGGCTCATGTGATTCGCAAGCAGCGCATGGGGCTGCGCCGCGGTATCCGCGGCCTGCAGCGAGAGGGCTTTCGCCACGTCTTCGAGCTATGCACGCCCGAGGATTGCGACAACGCCACACTCGTGCGCGAACCGCTCTGGAACAACCTTAAGCACGAGTGCGGCCCCTTTGACATCATCGGCGACGTGCATGGCTGCTACGACGAACTCGTCGAACTGCTGACGGCTCTGGGCTACACGCACACCGGTCCCGCCGGTGCTTGGTCGAATTCCGCCGGTCGCAAGCTCGTTTTCCTCGGCGATCTGGTCGATCGCGGGCCGAAGTCGCCGGAAGTTGTTCGGCTGGTCATGGACAGTGTGAACGCGGGCGTTGCCTTTTGCGTGCCCGGCAATCACGACAACAAGTTCATGCGCGCCGTCCGGGGCAAGAAGGTGCAGATCACCCACGGCCTCGCCGAGTCGCTCGATCAATTCGCGAAATACGAAGAGCACTACCGTGGCTTCAGCCGAGTCGCCGCCGAGTTCATCGATGATCTTGTCAGCCATTACGTTCTCGATGGCGGGCGGCTGGTTGTCGCTCACGCCGGACTCAAGCAGGAAATGCACGGTCGCGGCTCAGGCGCGGTGCGCGAGTTCGCGATGTACGGCGAGACCACCGGCGAAACCGACGAATTCGGTCTGCCAGTGCGTTTTAACTGGGCCGCCGAGTATCGCGGACGGGCTGCGGTGGTCTACGGCCACACCCCCGTGCCCGAGCCGGAATGGCTGAACAACACCGTCTGCATCGACACGGGTTGCGTCTTCGGCGGCGCCCTCACGGCGCTGCGCTGGCCCGAGCGCGAATTCGTCGGCGTCGCCGCCAGAGCCACCTATGCCGAGCCGCGGCGGCCGTTTCTCCAGGAAGCTGATCGAGCGCCGCTTTCGTTGCAGCAACAACACGACGACCTGCTCGATCTGGCCGATTGCATCGGCAAACGCCAGGTCGAGACGCGACTGCAACGCTCAGTCACGATTCGTCCCGAAAACGCCGCGGCGGCGCTCGAAGTCATGAGCCGCTTCGCGATCGATCCGCGCTGGATGATCCACCTTCCGCCCACGATGTCGCCCTGCGAGACGAGCCGCCTGACCGGCTTGCTCGAGCATCCGTTGGAAGCCTTTGAGTACTACCGCTCCAACGGCGTCGGCCGCGTCGTCTGTCAGGAAAAGCACATGGGCTCGCGCACACTCGCTGTCGTCTGTCGCGACGCCGACGCCGCTCGCAGGCGCTTTGAGCCGTCGACCGTGTCGACAGGCTGCATCTACACCCGCACTGGCCGGCCCTTCTTTACCGACGGTGCATTCGAAGTCGCGTTGCTCGACATGCTCCGCGAAGCGACGACGCGCGCCGGCCTGTGGGAGGAGCTATCGACCGATTGGCTATTGCTCGACTGCGAATTGATGCCTTGGTCAGCCAAGGCCCAGGAACTGATCCGCCGCCAATATGCGGCCGTCGGCGTCGGCTCAACGACTGGATTGACCGCTTCCGTCGAAGCGCTCCGTGCCGCCGCAACGCACCTCCCCGCTGCCGAGGCCGCGCTCAAACAGACCCAAGTGCGGCTCGATTTGGCACAGCTCTACGTCGCGGCCTATCGACGCTATTGCTGGGATGTTGTCTCGCCGACCGACCTACGCCTTGCGCCGTTTCATCTGCTGGCGAGCGAGGGCCGAACCTACTTTGATCGCGATCATCTTTGGCACATGCAGACGCTCGCCCGTCTGGCGAGCCACAATCCGACGCTGCGCTCGACCGCACATCGGCTCGTGGATCTCTCCGATTCCGCCAGCGAGCAGGCCGCGATCGACTGGTGGACCGACCTAACCGCCGCCGGCGGCGAGGGAATGGTCGTCAAGCCGCTCGACTTCGTCGCTCGCGGACGGCGCGGCTTACTGCAGCCGGCGATCAAGGTCCGCGGCGCCGAGTACCTGCGCATCATCTACGGCCCAGAGTACTCGCTGCCCGAGAACCTCGACCGTCTGCGCCAGCGCGGCCTGGGGGCGAAGCGATCGCTGGCGCTGCGCGAGTTCGCGCTGGGCATCGAGGCGCTCGAGCGCTTCGTCCGCGGCGAGCCGTTGCGTCGCGTTCACGAATGCGTATTTGCCGTGCTGGCGCTGGAAAGTGAGCCGGTCGATCCTCGCCTTTAGGCGCTTTACTCCACCACCCAATTCGGCTTTCGCTTCTCCAAAAAGGCCCGCAGCCCCTCTTGCCCCTCGGCCGAGACGCGCACATGCGCCAGCCGGTGCGTCGTCAGGTTTTGGGCCGTGTCCCAGTTGAACGGCTGAATGTCGCTGAGCACGCGCTTGCACTCCGCGATCGCCTGCGGGCCGTTCTCCGCGATCGCCCGGCAGACCTGTCCCAGCCACGCGTCCGCCGCCGCTTCGTCTGCCGCGACGTGTGAGACGAGGCCGATCCGCAGCGCCTCGGCCGCGTCGAATTTCTCGGCGGTGAGTGCGTAGCGGCGCGCGTGCGAGCCGATCTTCTCCATGACGAAGGGCGAAATGATCGCGGGCAGAATGCCGAGCTTCACCTCGCTGAGGCAGAAGATCGCCGGAGCGGTGGCGACCGCCATGTCGCACGCCGCCGTGAGCCCGACGCCTGCGCCAAAGGCGGCCCCATGCACGCGGGCGATCACCGGCTTGGGGCAATCGCGCAGCTTGCGCAGCATCTTCGCCAGGATGTTCGCGTCGGCGACGTTTTCCTCGATCGAGTAGTCGATCATCCGCTTCATCCAGTGGATGTCGGCCCCGGCGCAAAACGATTTCCCCTCCGCCGCCAGGACGATCGCCCGCACCTTCGCGTCGGCCCCGAACTCGGCGAACGCGGTCGACAGCTCTGCCATGAACACATCGTTGAGCGCGTTATGCACATCGGCCCGCGCGAGCGTGATCGTGCCCACCTGACGGGCGACGCTGGTCTTGATGAACTGCGGCATGGAGAGGCTCCGGTTGGGGCTTCAAAAAACGAGGGTGGGATTGTAAGGCGGGCAAGAGGGAGGAGGTGCGGATCGCGAAGAGAGGGGTGGGCTGCGGTGCTCAACAGCCCGAGCGCGAGCGATGAGCGATGTCATGCAACTGCGCGGGGGCCGCAAGCCCCGCACGCGCCTTGCTCAGCACATCGCGATGTACGCCACAAACGTATAAACCGCGATTCGCACTCGCGGCAGTTTCCAAAGCCAGTTCACGCGCAAGCCTCCTGGGGGCTTTGAATCGAGCTTAGCCCGCGCGAATGCGTTTCCCAAACCGATTCGCGCAAATCCGGCCACCCGCGTCGCAACCCCGGTCTGCACCCCGAATTCATGGGGTCCGGCGCCATTTTCTCTCGGACTTGGGGCGATCGGCGGGCGCAGCGGGTTGCGCAGCATCGAGCGCCGCGCCATAATGTGGCGAAGCAACTCGTCCGAGAATGTATCGAGGAGCGCCCGATGGCCGCCGTCGACATGAAGCGTCTGCGTCAGCAACTCAATCCCGTTTGCAGCCGGGCGCTCGAGGCCGGGGCGGGGGCGTGCATACAGCGCACGCACTATGAGATCACCCCCGAGCATGTCCTTGCGCCGCTGCTGGACATGGGCGCGTGTGACCTGCATTGCGTCTGCGACAAATTCAAGGTCGACATCTCGAAGCTGCGGGCGGCGATCCACAAGACGCTCGAAGAGCTGAAGACCGGCAACAGCGGGCGGCCGCAGTTCTCGCCTTTCCTCGCCGGCTGGCTGACCGACGCGTGGCAGGTTGCGTCGCTCGAACTGATGCAGCACCGCATTCGCTCCGGCGCGGCATTGATCGCGCTCCTGCGCGAGCCCGATCGATCGGCGATCTTCGAGCACACCAGCGAGCTGACCAAGATTAACGTCGCCGACCTCGTCCGCGATTTCGCGAAGATCACCGCCGAATCGACCGAGAACCCCGACGCAACGCAGGAAAGCGGCGCGGAAGGCGGCGACGCTTCGGCGGGCGGCGAGGAGGACATTCTCAAGCAATTTACGACCGACCTCACGCAAAAGGCCCGCGACGGCCGCATCGACCCGGTCATCGGCCGCGGCCGCGAAGTGCGTCAGATCGTCGACATTCTGATGCGGCGCTATCAGAACAACCCGCTGATCGTCGGCGAGCCGGGCACGGGCAAGACGGCGATCGTCGAGGGCTTTGCGCTGCGCGTCGCGCAAAACGACGTGCCGAGTGTGATGCAGGGCGTCAGCGTGTACAGCCTCGACGTCGGCTTGCTCTCCGCCGGTGCGAGCGTGAAGGGCGAATTTGAGCGACGCCTGAAGGGCGTCATCAAGGCCGTGCAGACCAGCGCGGCGGCCGGCAAGCCGATCATCCTCTTCATCGACGAGGCGCACCTGCTGATCGGCGCCGGGGGCGGGGCCGACGCGGCGAATCTGCTGAAGCCGGCGCTGGCCCGCGGCGAGCTGCGCACCGTCGCCGCCACGACCTTCGCCGAATACAAGAAGTACTTCGAGAAGGACCCGCCGTTTGCGCAGCGTTTCGGGCTGATCAAGCTGGACGAGCCGAGCGTGTTTGAGTGCATCGACATGCTGCGCGGCACGAAGGACAAGTTTGAGACGCACCATCGCGTGCGTGTGCTCGACGAAGCCGTGCAGAGCGCGGTCAGCATGTCGCATCAGTATCTGTCGGAGACGCAGTTGCCGCGCAAGGCGGTCTCGCTGCTCGACACGGCCTGTGCCCGTGTGGCGGTGGGGCTGCATTCGACGCCGGGGCCGATCGAGGATTTGCGAAGGCGCGTGCAGCAACTCGACACGGCGATTCGGGCCTTTCAACGTGATGCGGAGGCGGGCAACAAGATTGACCGTGACTTGCTGCAATCGTTTGAGCGCGAGCGCGAGGAGCGGAAGACCGAGTGCGCTTCGATTGAGGAGCGCTGGAAGCGGGAGAAATCGCTGGCCGAAGCGGTGCTGAAGCTGCGGGAGGAGCTTGAACTCGCGATTTCGCCGCCGCCCGCCGCCAGCACGCCGCCGGCGTCGGCAGTGAATGTGTCCACTCCGCAGGCGACTCCGCCGGCGCCGCGACCGGTTGAGGCGATCAAGGCCGACCTGGCGAAGGCGACCGCGGCGCTGGAAGACTACCTGGCGGGGAATGGGCCGCTGGTGCCGTTGCAGGTGACGAGTGAAATCGTCTCGCAAGTGCTGAGCGATTGGACCGGCATTCCAGCGGGCAACATGGTGAAGGACACGGCCCAGGCGCTGCTGAGCTTTGAGCAGCGCATCGGCGGGCGGATCATCGGGCAGGATCACGCGCTTTCGGAGATCGGCAAGCGGCTGGGCGTCGCGGCGAGCAAGCTGCAGGATCCGAATCTGCCGCTGGCGGTTTTCATGCTGGTGGGCCCGTCGGGCACGGGCAAGACCGAAACGGCGCTGTCGGTGGCGGATCTGATCTTCGGCGGTGACCGCTTCATGACCACGATCAACATGACCGAGTACTCGAACTCGATGAATGTCAGCCGGTTGATCGGCTCGGCACCGGGCCTGGTCGGCTATGGGGAGGGCGGCGTGCTGACCGAGGCGGTGCGGCAGCGGCCTTACAGCGTGGTATTGCTCGATGAGATGGAGAAGGCGCACATCGACGTAAACCTGCTCTTCATGCAGGTCTTCGACAAGGGCGCCCTGACCGATAGCGAGGGCCGCTCAGCGAATTTCAAGAACACCGTGATCATGATGACCAGCAACGTCGGCAGCGACACGCTGCTCGACCTCTGCACGAAGCGCGGCGCGGCGAACCTGCCGCCGTTGGAGGAATTGCGGCGCGTGATTCAGCCTGAGCTGGAGCAGCGCTTCACGCCGGCGTTTGTGGGGCGGACGACGGTGATTCCGTATTTGCCGCTATTTCCGGAGGCGCTGCGGAAGATCGTCGATCTGAAGCTGAACAAGATCCGCAAGCGTCTGCGCGAGCTGTACAAGCTCGACCTGGCGCTCAGCCCAGCGGTGGCGGACGAGATTGCGCGGCGGTGTCAGCAGATCACGATCGGCGCGCGGCTGATCAACCTGATCATCAACGAGACGATCTTGCCGGAGGTGGCGCGGCGCGTGCTCGAGGTGTTGGATGAGAAGGAAAAGTATTCGAAGGTGACGGTGGAGATGGGAGCGGACGGCGGGTTTGGGTACGCGCTGAGCTAATGCGGGCGGTCCGGGGGTGCGTCGAGGGACGGACCCAACATCTCATGCCGGCAGCGGCCCAAAGGTGCGTCGAGGGACGCACCCTACACTGGGAGACGGCGGCGCAAAGTTGTTTCACGTGAAATACGGTTGCGCGACGATCAGCCGGCCGGCGCGGGCGGTGGGCAGAAAGTAGTGGGGGACGGAACGCAGGCGGGCAATGGGGGGAAGGGGCCTTGTTCGCGCGGGATGAGCTTGTCTCCTGTGCATGGACCGAGCTCGCCGTTTGGACAGAACATCGATGAGCCGGTCGGCATGATGGTCGCTCCGAAGGGCAGGGAAAGCACGGCTCCATCGCGTTCGCTATAGGAAAAGCAGCAGAGGCGCGAAGGATCGAGGGTCTTAAAGGTGCATGCCGGCACGCCGCAACGGCTGCAATCGGCGGTTGCGGAGCAGGGGGCGGTCGACACTCCGGCATTGGTGAAGTCTGTGCTGTTGGTCGATGCGCCGCTGAAGTTTGCACCCATGATATAAGCGGCATTGAAGCTCGCGCGATCGAGATTGGCGTTGATGAAGCTGGTCGCGACCGCCTGCGCTCCGACGAAGGAGGCACTGGTGAGCGTGGCGCCGGTGAAATCGAGGCCGCTGATGATCGCGCCGTCGAAGCGGGCGAGCGTGAGCTCGGCCGACGCGACGCTGGCTTGCGGGCCATAGAGATGCGCCCCGGCGAAGCTCACGCTGCGACAGTCGGCGGCGTTTGTGAACTGCGCATTCGGCATGAAGGCGGATGCGAACGACGCCGCGGGAATGCCGGAGCCCTCGGCGCTGCCGAGCTGGGCGGCGGCGAAAGTGGCTCGGGAAAGATCGCAGAATTCGAACGAAGCGCCGTGGGCCGTGCACTCGTTGAAGTTGCAATCGGAAAACTTCGCGGCTGCGGCGCTGGCGCCATCGAGGATGGCGCGGCTGAAGTTGCAGCCGGTGAAATCGGTGCTGGCCATTCGCGCTCCGCGCAGGTCGGCGCCGACGAAGGCGGTCGAATTTCCGCGACAGACGACGCGCTCCAGGATTGCGCCGGCGAAGATGGCGGCGTCGAGCCTGAGCGGCGTGAGCGTCTTGCCGGTCAGATCGGCGCCGCTGAAGTCGACGCGGCTCCAGTCGGTCGTGATTGAATCCATCGCCAATGGGGTGAGGTCGACGTTGCGCAGCTTCGCTCCGGCGAAGCGCGCGCCGGCGAACTGGTTGCCCGCGGCGGGCCGAAACATGGCTGAGTTGCCGCTGAGGTCGGCGCCGTCAAAGTCGGCGCCGTTGAAGAAGCTGTTCCGAATCGTGGTCTTCGTCAGATTGGCATCGCGCAGCGACACGTCATTGAACGAGCAGTATTCGATCGTGGTGTTGCCCAAGTCGACGACGCTGGGCATGACCGGGCCGAAGCTGCTCCAGCGAATCGTCGCCCCGTTCAGGATGCACCCGGCCAGGAACGTCGTGTTCATGGCGCAGTTGTCGATCGTTGCGCCGCTGAGATCGCGCTTCGCGCCGCTGATCGTTCCTTGCGTCAGGGTGCAAAGCCGCAGCAGGCTTGCGCCGCCGAGTGTGCAGTTCTCCCAAGTCACGTTTGCGAGGCCGCAATTCTCGAACTGGATGTTCGTGCCCCGGCCGGAGATGCGGCCGTTGGATAGGTTACAGCGTTCGAAGCGGGCGTCGCGGGTCTGGTCCTGAAACCGAATCGTGATGGGCACTGGCACGGTCTGATCTTGATTCAGTCCGACGACCGTAGCGCAGCTGAGATCGCCGGTGAGCCAGATCGTGAAGCCGGTCGGACTGGCGGCGGCGGGCGCATTGTTGGGGGCACCGCCCAGGCAGTTGAGCGAGAAGGCATCCCCCGGGCCCCCGGGGTTCCAATCGCGGCGTTGGGTGCGTTCGTCGGGCAGTTCGTGGCGTGTCGTGCGCAGGAACATCGTGGCGGCTTCGGCGGCGGCGGCGCCCGCGTGATGAACCCGGATCTTGTAGCGTCCGGGCGGAAGCTCAACCGCCGAGCCAGCGTGGTCGCCGCGGGCGAACGTGATCGGACTCCCGGCACCGTCGCATAGTTCGAGCCAATGGCCGTGGTTTTCGGCCAGCGGCACGCCGACGGAAAGCGTTGTGGGCTTGAGCAACTGATAGGCGATTTCGTCGACGCCCTCGCCGGCGGTGTCGCCGTCGTGAGCGCCTTCGGGTTCGAGGTGGAGATGGACGAGCTGGTCCGGTTGCGCGGCCATCTCGGCGTCGGCGGCGAACTCGTGCTCGGAGAAAGTATTGCGCGGCCGCTGGTTGTCGGCGGCGGTGACGTCGACGAGCGGCCATGCGTCGCAGCCGCATAATGCGAGAGCGGCGCAGCTCGTCGGGAGGCGCATGAGCAACTTGAGCGTATGCATTTGCGAACCCTCGGCGGAGCGCGAGCAATGCCCGCGACGGGCGAAAGGGCATGTCGCGGAGGAGCGCGACATGCCCCGTAAAAGCTTTTGGCGGCCTGCCATCCGCCCCCCACGCAGGACGTGGGCGGCCGCGGGCACGACTTTGACCGACGCAGTACGAACGGTCTGCGAGTTGGCGCCCGCCACCCGCTGGTTATTTGGTCTGCGTCGGCGCGGGGCACCAGTTCAACAGCGAGGGCACGCAGGCCGGGACCGGCGGATAAGGGCCGTCGGCTCGGGGCGTGAGCTTGTCGCCGGTGCAGGGGCCCAGTTCGCCATTGGGGCACACCACCGAGGGGTCGGTCGGCAACTGGGTCGCTCCGAAGCTGACGGCGTAGACGGTGCCGTCGCGCTCGCTGAACGAGTAGCAGCAGAGGGCGGCCTGATTCAGGTCTTTGAACTGGCATTCGTCGGTCACGCACTTGCTGCAATCCGACGTGTTGCTGCAAGGCGCCGTCGAGACCGCCGCGTCGACGAAGACGGCGCTGGTTGCGACGGCGTTGGTGAAGTCGGCGCCCATGAGATAGGCCCCGACGAACTTGGCGTCGTTGAGTCGGGCGCTCACGAACTTGGTTGCGACGGCCTGCGCGTCTTCGAACGAGCAGGACTCGAGCGTGGCGCCGCTGAAGTCCATGCCGCTGATGATCGCGGCGGTGAAATTGGCGCCGGTGAGCTCGGCGGTCTGCACGCTGGCATTGGGTCCGTACAGGTGCGCGTGAGAGAAGTCGACGTTGCGGAAGTCGGCCTGATCGGTGATGCGCACGTTGGGCATGTAGGCGAAGGTGAAGGTCGCCGCCTGGGTGTTGCTGCCCGCGGCGCCGCCGAGCTGGGCCGCGGCGAAGGTGGCGTTGGAGAAGTTGCTGAAAGCGAACGACGCGCCGTGGCCGCTCATGTTGTCGAGCGTGCAGTTGGAGAAGTTTGCGGCGACGACGTTGGCGCTGTCGAGCGTGGCGTGAGTGAAGTTGCTGCCGGTGAAGTCGGCGTTTTCCGCCGAGCAGCCGGTGAAGTTATTGCCGGCGAGCGTTGAATTGCTGGTGCAGACGACGTTGTCCAACGTCGCGCCGGCGAAGATCGTTCCGGTGAGGTTGAGCGCGCTGAGCGCTTGGCCTTTGAGAATCGCCTTCGTGAGATCGGCGCTGCTCCAATCGGTCGCAAGCGAGGCGAGCGGTGTATTGGTGAAGTCGACACTCTGGGCGATGACGCCCGCGAACTTTGTATTCTTGAAGCTGTTTCCGGACGCCGACGAGATCAGCGCCGAGTTCGTCGAGATGGTGGTCTTGCTGAAATTCGCGCCGTCAAAGGTGCATCCGGTCACGATCGCCGTGCTGAAATCCGTTCCATCCAGATCGGCCGACGTGAAGTTGCAGCTCTTCACGGTGCAGCCCGGCAGCTTGAAAGCATGTGTGTCGAAGATCTGCGAAAGATTGCAGTTTTGCAGCACGCTCGCGCCCGCCAGCGTGGTGCCGACCCAGGTCGAGTTGATGAGCGAGCAACCGATGAACTGTGCGTCGGTCACCGTTCCGCCGAACGCCGTTCGGTCGAACTTGCAGTTCGTGAAGAGGACGCCCTTCGTGTCCCGGCCGAAGTCGATCCAGTACAACCCTTCATAGCAGCAGCGCTCGGGCCTTGAGTAGTCCATCCCGACGATGTTGGCGCAGCTCAGGTCGCCGGTCAGAAAGAGGATGGGGCCGGCTTCGTAATCATCGTCTTCGAGATTCGTGAACCCCGTCGTGCCGTTCTCGTCGCAAAAGATGTCGAGGTCATCTTCGTATCGATTGGGCGTATAGGTGCGGCGCTGTCCCAGCAGGCTCGAGGATTTCGCGACCATCGATCGCAGGAACATGGTCTGCCCCTGCGCGCCGGCTCGACCGGAGTGATGGACACGCACCTTGTACTGCCCCGGCTCGAGCGTCACGCTCGAGGACGCTTGATTGCGCTTGGCGAGCGCGAGTGGCTCGCCCTTTTCGTTACAGAACTCCAGCCAATGGCCATGATCCTCGTTGCCCGGAACGCCCACGGAGAGCGTGGTGCTCTGTTTCAGTTCATAGGGAATCTCGTCAACACCGTCTTCGTCGCCGGTGTCGCCGTCATGCGTCCCGCCGGGTTCCAGATGGAGCGCGACATAGTGGTGAAGTTCCGCCGCCGTCGCCGAGCCCTCTGCGAACTCCCGCTCGCTGAACGCGTTTCGTTCCGGCGTGATGTCCGCACCGGTGACGGTGCCCAACTGGAGGTTGTCGCAGCCTGCGAGTGTCGCGCACAGGAGCGACGCACAGGCCAAGCGAGACAAGTTCAAACACTGCGACATGAGAAGCTCCTCATTCTCCCGCCGTGGGCGCGGGGCACCAGTTGAACGGCGAAGGCACACAGGCAGGCACAGCAGGAAACGGCCCGCTGCCGCGCGGCGTAAGCGCGTCCCCAAGGCAGGGGCCGAAGTCTCCGTTTGGACAAACGATCGTCTCGTCGAGCGGCAGCGTCGTCGCCTGAAACGCCAGTGCAAAAACGCTGCCGTCGCGATCCGAGAATGAATAGCAGCAGAGCTTCGCCTGATTCAGACTGGCGAACGAGCAATTGCCGGAGGAGCCGCACGCGCTGCAATCGGCCGCGTCGCTGCAGGGACCGGTCGAGATCGCCGCGTCGACAAACACCACTCCGCCGGCGGCGGCATCAGTGAAATCCGCGCCTTGCAGATACGCGCCGGTGAACTTGGCGTCGGTGAGCGTCGCGCCGACGAAGCGGGTGCCGACCGCTTGCGCATCGACGAATGACGCCGACTCCAGCGTGGCGCCGCTGAAATCCATGCCGCTTACGACTGCGCCGGTGAAGTTCGTCGCGGTGAGTTCGGAGGTCGCGACGCTGGCCTGCTGCCCGTAGAAGTGGGCGTGCGAGAAGTCGACGTTTCGAAAGTCGGCCTGATCGGTGATGCGCGCGTTGGGCAGATAGGCGTAGGAGAACGTCGCGGGTCGAGCGGTTCCATCGACCGCGCCGCCGAACTGCGCGCCCGCGAACGTCGCCCCCTCGAAGTTCGAATAGGCGAACTCGCCGCCATGGCCGCTGGTGTTGTCCAGCGTGCAATCGGCGAAATTGGACGATGACGCCGACGCATGGTCGAGTGCGGCGTGGGTCAGGTTTGATCCGCTGAAATTCGCACTTCGCAGATTCGCGCCGTCAAAGCTGGCCCCAGCCACGGCGGGGTTGTTGACGCACACGACCTGCGACAGGTCGGCGCCTGGAAAGCTCGTGCCGGTGAGATTGCAGGCATTGAGCGTCTGCCCCGGCAGCTTGCTGCGCGACAGGTCGGCCGCGCTCCAATCCAGGGCCAACGATGTCAGC
>JALHOX010000034.1:0-16279 GCA_022842805.1 Phycisphaerae bacterium
CGCGCGGCGGCTCATCCGGCGCGGCGGCGGTCGAGTGCAGCCGCAACCGTACGACCAACTGCTCGCCACGCGCCTCATACTCGCCGCCGATGAGTGTCCCCGCTCCATGCCGCGCCGCCGCGGCGCGATAGCGCTGCACCATCGGCGACAGCGGCTGCGGCCCGGTGTCGCGCAGGCCGGCGTGAATTCGCTCGGCGTCGACGATGTACAGCCCGTGTCGACGGGCCAAAATCCGAGCCAGTCCGTCGACGATCGCAAAGCCCACCCAATCCTGACCGGCGTCGGCGGTCCGGTTCTCAAGCGGCAGCAAACCGACGCCACGGGCGGGCGGCGCGCTCTGCGCCGCCGCGGGCATCCGATGCACGCCGCTCGCGTCGTCGCCCTCGCTGAAGGCTCGCGCCACTGCGTCGGCCGAGGAATAGCGCCGAGCCGGGTCGGCGCTCAGCAGTCGCAGGATCGTGCGCCGCATCCACTCCGGCGCAGCGTCGAGCTGGTCGTCGGGCCAGCGGGGCGCCTCGTTCTGCTGCTGCAACAGGCTGACAAAGAAGCTCGAACTTTCGAAGGGCGAGCGGCCCACCAGCAGTTCGAAGAGCGTCACTCCCAGCGAGTATTGGTCCGCGCGCGCGTCGACCGTTGCGTCCGCCTGCAGACGCTCGGGCGCCGCGTAGTGCAGGGTGCCTTCGCTGGCCCGATAGCCCAGATCCGTGCGGCGGGGCTGCTCGCGCGATAGCCGGGCCACGCCCAGATCGGCCACGCGCACCACCCCGTCGACGCCAAGCAGCAAGTTTCCCGGCTTGATGTCGTGGTGCACGATCTCGACCGCGTGAATCGCCGCCAGCCCCAAGGCGATGTCGACGGCAAACTTCTGCACCTGCTTCCACGGCCAGGTCGGAGCGGCGGCCCGCGCGCCGTGCAGCGACACCCCTTCCACAAACTCCATCACGAAATACCAGACATCGTTCTGGCTATCGCAATCGAGCACGCGCACGACATTGGGATGATGGACGCGATAGCCCAGTCGGGCCTCTTCGCGAATGGCGCGAGTCCACTCGGCGTTCGGGCCGCTGATCGCGCTGGTCAGCACCTTGACCACGCACGGATGGCTCAGAAACAGGTGCTCCGCCAGATAGGTCGTGCCGTGTGCCCCCTGGCCCAGCCGAGCGACCAGCCGGTACTTATCACGCACTACCCCGGTCGGCGCCAGCCTCGGAACGCGACACGCCGCCGCATCGCGCTCCAGGGGCGTTCCTCGCCCGACCGTAACCCAGCCACAACTGCATCGCCGGACGCGCGACGGTCCGGAAGTAGGACCGATAATTGCGCCGCATCCGGAGCAGGCAATGCCGAAGGCCGGGTTGGACTGGACGCTGGTCATCCGGAAATCCACGCTGGGCAGCTTGATTCCCAATATTTATCGGCGAGCAGAAACCCGCAAATAATGCCTTGAACTTTTTTGGGACCAATCATATTTTCTCGGACGAGCGAGGTTTTCACATTATCGGCTCGGCGCAGCTTCGGCATCTTCTCGCCGGTCGGCCATTTTGCAACGCAAAGCACTCTCGAACTGCATGCGCGAACCGGCGTAGGTTTCGCCATTGTGGCGGGTTGGGCTTTGTCGTGAGAGGTCACCCATGTTTGCATCGTTTGGCGATTGGATTCAGGGCCTCACGCAGTTCGTTTATCTCTTCATCGACATGGTTACGTCCTGAGCCGACAGAACCCTGATTCGACCACACGCATTTCACAAGTCGAGGCTCAAATGATCCAGGAAATTTCGCAGATCGACGACATCATCGTTTCCAGCCGCTAATTCGGCGAAACGACGCGTCCCACAATTGTATGCCCCAGCTTCGCGCACTGTCCGCGGCGATTGCTGATCGCGGACTAGCGCCGCTGCTTCAGCGCCACCTCTTCCGCCGAGCGGATCAGACCTTCCGCTTCGGCGGCGGATTCGATCTCGCGCAGCTGACGAATGAGCGGCGTGGTGTGGAACATCAGTGCGAGCCGCGCCAGCACCGTCAGGTGTTGACGCTCTTCAGCGCAGCAGACGAGCACGAACAAATCGGTTAACTCGCCATCCGGCGCCGAAAACGGCACGCCCGCGATCACGCGCGCAAAGCAGACGAACGGCTCGGCGAAGGCATAGGGCATCGGTCGTCGCGGGTGCGGCAACGCGATGCCGCCGGGCAACGCCGTCGAGCACATCTGCTCGCGCTCGCGCAAGGCTTCGAGCAGGCCCTTGGGGTCGTAGAGAAGCTCCGTCTTTTCCGCCATCGCCACCAGCTCGCGCAGCACCGACTCCGGCGAGCGCGCCCCCATGTTCGGCTCGACGCTGCCGGCGTGCAGCAGCCGCCCGACGATAATCCCCTCGTCCCCGCCGGACATGGCCCGTTCCATCTCGCGAATATGCCGCTCGTCAAGATTGGGCAGCTCGCGCTGAGCCCATTCGAGCGTTGCGGCGCCATTAAATCGCCACTCGCCGCCGACCTTCATCGCTGGAATCTGCCCGCGCTCGGCCCAGCGTTCGAGCTCGCGCGCATCCATGCCGAGGTAGCGGGCGAGGTCGGCAAGTGTGAAATTGCGATGGGGCACGATGAGACTCCGATGCTCCGGGATCAAGCATTTATCGTAACGGAGAGAGAGTGAGGAGCGGTGGCCGGGTAGGACATGCCTCTTTGGTCCGTTCCGGGGCCGCCGAGTGGCGGTTCGATCGAGAATAGTCGCGGCGGTGCACAGTTCGAAAGTGCGATACCCTGGAAGTCGATGCCAGAAAAACTCGCGCCACTAGCCGCACCGTCACTCGCACGCGCGTACTACGCGGCGAGCATCGACGCTTTTCTGGCGGACTCCGACGACGCAATTCTCGGGAAGCTCGCCGCCTCATCATCATTCGCAATCGAGCCCACTCAGCGCGATGCATGGATGCTGCAGATCGCCACGATGCGTACGGCGCTACTGCAAAGACGTGGAGAGGGCTTGATCGCGTTCGAGTTCGCCATACCACGGATGGGCAAGCGGATCGATGTCGTATTGGTCCGCGGTGCGGCCGTTTATGTGCTGGAATTCAAGGTTGGCGAGCGCCATTTCACCGCAGACGCACTGAATCAGGTCTGGGATTATGCGCTCGACATGAAGAACTTTCACAGCACAAGCCGCGACGCCACTATCGTGCCGGTGTTGGTGGCAACTGCCGCTGAAATCTGTGAATTGCCAACAATCGTCGCGAGCGACCACGACGGTGTGGTACGGCCACTGCGCGCGACGGCGAAATCGCTAGCTGCGTTGCTGTGCATTGTGGAAGAATGCTGCACGGGAACGACAATCGACGCACCGCGATGGGTCGATGGCACCTACAGACCTACGCCGACGATTATCGAAGCCGCCCTGGCACTGTATGGCGGTCATAGAGTTGAGGACATTTCGCGGCGTGAGGCCGAGGCCATCAACCTGACACAGACCACAGCGCAGATTGCCGAGATCGTCCGAGCAGCGCGCGCTGAGCGTCAAAAGGCAATCTGCTTCGTCACGGGGGTGCCAGGCGCCGGCAAAACTTTAGTTGGTCTCGATATCGCAACCAAGCATCATGATAAGGCGAACGAACTCCACAGCGTTTTCCTTTCGGGCAATGGGCCGCTGGTCAGGGTTCTGTGCGAAGCGCTCGCCCGTGATCGCGCAGCGCGCTCGCAACCCTCAGGCAATCGCGTCAAGCTGGGCGAGGCACGCAGCGAAGTGCGCGCGTTTATTCAGAACGTGCATCATTTTCGTGATGAATGCCTCCGCGACTGGACGAAGCCGCCGATCGAACACGTCGTTCTCTTCGATGAGGCCCAGCGAGCGTGGAACGAAGAGCAAACCGCTGCGTTCATGCAACGCAAGAAGGGACATGCCAACTTTGCGATGTCCGAACCAGCCTTTTTGATCTCATGCTTGGATCGGCACCCCGACTGGGCCGTAGTCGTCTGCCTCGTGGGTGGTGGTCAGGAGATCAACACCGGCGAAGCAGGAATCGGAGAGTGGCTAAAGGCGATTCGCGCAAATTTTCCACATTGGCACGTTCACCTGTCCCCTCACTTGTCAGACTCCGAGTACGCCGCCGGAGATGCCCTCGGCCTCCTCGACGGACACGCGCGCGTTCGAACGCATGAGAGCTTACACCTGTCCGTCTCGATGCGGTCATTTCGCGCTGAGAACGTGTCGGCGTGGGTGAAGGCCGTGCTGGACATCGAAAGAGAGGCCGCCGCACGTGCATTTGCGAGTATCCGTGATCGGTACCCGGTGGTCCTGACGCGGGACCTCACGAAGGCCAAGGCGTGGCTGAGAGGACGGGCCCGGGGCAACGAGCGGTTTGGAATGGTCGTGTCGTCGCAGGCCCAGCGGCTTAAGCCGCACGCGATTGATGTTCGCACGGATATCGACCCCGTGCATTGGTTTCTGCATCCGCGCGAAGATGTGCGCAGCTCTTACTATCTGGAAGATGCCGCTACTGAGTTCGATGTGCAAGGTCTCGAACTCGACTGGGTATGCGTGGTGTGGGACGGGGATTACCGGTACTCCCCCAGCGGCTGGCAGTATTGGAGTTTCAAAGGCAGTCGTTGGCAGCGGATCAAAAAAGACGACCGAAAGGCGTTTCTGAAGAATGCTTACCGCGTGCTGTTGACGCGCGCCAGGCAGGGGATGGTCGTCGTGGTTCCCGATGGCGACCCAGCAGACGCCACACGAATGCCGGAGATTTACGATTCGACATTTGACTACTTGCAGGGCATTGGCTTGCCGGTCTTAGCTTGAGCCGAAGCGCGGCGCCGCTCGTCAATTGGAAGGCCCCGACATTTTCCGGTTCGGTCGACCCCAGGGTGAATGGGCGCGCCTGATGCTGTCGGGTCATTGACCTGAGCTAATTCGTCGGCCGGCGCGGCCGCCGGCCGCCACCGAAATCAATCAGCCGCGATCGCTAAAAGTTTCGCACCTTGACCGTGCAATTCCCCTGCGCCGTCAGCGTGCGGCCGCTCATGTAGTCTTCGAAGGCGACGCGAACCGTCAGCTCGTTGTTCGTCGGCGGGCCGTTTTGCCAGGGGCATTTGATCGCGAAGTGGTCGGTCATCAGCGCGCTGATCCACATTTCGCCCAGTTTTTCCGGGCCGATCTGATAGCGGCCGATGACGCGCGGCCCCGCAAGGTCGATCAGCTCGATCTTGACCGTCGCGGGCGTCTTCACCGGGTCGCCGAAGCGGTCCAGCGGCTTGATGTAGACCGTTACGCCGTCGTCGCCGGGCGATTCGTCGAAGTTTGAGCCGCCGGTGAGCGGGTCGAAGACCAGTTCGGTGGGGGCATAGAGCATGGCCGCTTCGATCGGAGCTTCGCGGCCGGCGGCGCCGGCGAGCGAGCCGGACGGGGCGGCCCCGGCGGCGGTGCCGCCGCTCTGAAAGCGGCGGATGTATTGCGAAGCGCGTTCGCGATCGCTGAGACGGCGGGTCTCGCAATCGCGAACGCGCTCTTCGAGCTCGATGATCCGCTTCTCATAATCCGCGATCATGCCGGCGTTGTCGCACCCGGGCGCGAGGCACAGCAGAGCCGTCATCGCGAAGGTGCGGGCCGCGAATCTGCGGCTCGCGAACCTGCAAGCCGCAAACGCACGATTGGACCGGCCGATCATCGGGTTGAGAGCGATCAGTGTTACACCTGTTCTGGCTCGACGCGCCGGACCTCCGGCAGCTTCTCCAGAAGCTTATCCGCCAAACCGTAGGAGATCGACTGCTCCGCATCCATCCAGTTGTTGCGGTCGCAATCACGCGTGATCGTGTCGTAGTCCTTGCCGGTGTGCTTGGCCAGCACGCGATAGAGCTGCTGCTGCGTGCGCATCATTTCGTCCAGCTCGATCTTCAGATCGGTGGCCGGCCCGCGGGCGCCGCCCAGGGGCTGGTGGATCATGATGCGGCTGTGCGGCAGGACATAGCGCTTGCCCTTGGCGCCGGCGGCGGTCAGGACGGCCGCCATGCTGGCTGCGGCGCCGATGACGTAGGTCGCGACGTCGCAGGGGATGAACTGCATCGTGTCATAGATGCCCATGCCGCTGTAGACCGACCCGCCGGGCGAGTTGATGTACATGTGAATGTCGGCGTTGCGGTCCTCGTTGGCGAGGAAAAGCAACTGGGCGACGACGACGTTGGAAAGATCGCTGGTGACCTCGTCGCCCAGAAAGATGATGCGATCTTTCAGCAGGCGCGAGTAGATGTCATAGGCGCGTTCGGCGCGACCCTCGCGCTCGACCACGATCGGAATCAGTTGATTTCGGCTCATATGTTGGCGTTTCCGTCCTTAGAGGCTCTTCTTCTTCTCGACCTTCGACTCTTCGAGGATTTCGTCGATCAGGCCGTATTCGAGCGCTTCCCTGGCGTCCATATAGCGGTCGCGCTCGATGTCCTTTTCGATCTGGTCGGGAGTCTTGTTCGTGCTCTTGGCCATCACCTCGACCAGCGTCCGCTTCACCTTCAAGATCTCGTTGGCCTGAATCCGCATGTCGGACGCCTGACCGCTGACGTAGCCCCAAGGCTGATGGATCATCATCTTGGCGTGCGGCAGGGCGAAGCGCTTGCCCTTGGTGCCGGCGGCGAGGATCAACGCTGCGCCGCTGGCGGCCGAGCCGACGCAATAGGTTGCGATGTCGCACTTGAGAAAGCGCATCGTGTCGTAGATCGCCAGCGTGTCGTCGATGTGACCGCCGGGGCAGTTGATGTAGAGGTGGATATCCGCCTCGCGCTTGATCGACTGCAGGTAGAGCATGCTCTTGATCACGTGCGAGCAGACCGTGCTGCCGTTAATCGTGATCCCTGGATCGAGCGGAAGGTCCAGAAAAATGATTCGGTTATCGAGCAGAAGCTCGTTCAGACCCATCTGACGAAACTGCTGCATTCCGCCCTGCACACGCGGGCGAAGCATCTCGTGGCCAATTTCCATGGCGTCTCCTTAGGCGGCTAACCGCATTCCTATCTTATCGGGCTGGGGGGCGTTCGGCTTTTCTTCAATTTTGAGGTGCGATAACTGGGGGGCGGCCGGGGGGGCTCGTCGGCGGACGCGATCGGCCGTCTGGCAGCCGCTCCGCCGGGCGGGCCGCTACGCCGGAAAGTCGATTTCGAGCTCGAAAACGCCTTTTTGCAGCTTGCTTGTCACGGCGCACCCGCCCTTGTGGAGGACGCGGAGCATGCCGTGATTTTCCTGCAGCACCTCGGCCGTGAAGCCGCGGAAGCCGCACTCTCGGGCGCGGTCGATCAGGGTTTGGTAGAGCTGCGTGCCCAGTCCGGTGTTCTGCCAGGCGTCGCGGATCAGAAAGGCGATCTCGGCCCGGTCGCGCCGCGCCCCGCTGAGACGGTTGTAGCGCGCGACGGCGACGATCGGCGCTTCCGCCGTGCGGCCGGTGCAGGCGACGATCACGAAATCGTTCGTGTAGTCCATCCGCAGAAACTCTTGCAGCTTCTCATGCGGCAGCGCCCGCAGCGGCTCGAAAAAACGCCGGAAGATGGTCTGTTCGGAGAGTGTGTAGAAATTGTCGCGCAGCAGCGGCTCATCGCTCAGCCGCGCCGGACGGATGAAGACCTCGCGTCCGTCGCGCAGCTTCGTCAGTCGCTCGACGTGTGCGGGATAGGCGGGGGTCGTGATGGGCGGCTCGATCTGATCGACATAGACCAGCCGCCGCGCCTTGGCTTCGCCGATGAGCCATGGGCGGAATTTCGGATGGGCGATCTGGGCCAGAGCCATGGCGCGTTCGCGGATTGATTTGCCGTGCAGATAGGCCGTCCCGTACTCGGTGACCACGTAATGCACGTCGGCCCGCGTGGTAACGACGCCGGCGCCGGGCTTGAGTTCGGGAACGATGCGCGAGATTGAGCCGTCGCTGGTGGTGGAGGGCAGCGCGATGATCGGCTTTCCGCCGCGGGCGCGGGCGGCTCCGCGGACGAAGTCGAGCTGTCCGCCGAATCCGCTGTAGAAGCGCTGCCCGAGCGACTCGGCGCAGACCTGTCCGGTGAGGTCGACCTCGAGTGCCGAGTTGATCGCGCAGAGATTGTCGTTCTGCGCGATGACAAACGGGTCGTTCACATACTCCGTCGGACGAAATTCGCACATCGGGTTGCCGTCGATGAACTCGTAGAGCTTGCGCGTGCCGAAGGCGAACGTGGCGACGATCTTGCCGCGGTGCAGCGTCTTGCGGGCGTTGGTGACGACGCCGCGCTCGATCAGCGGCAGCAGTCCGTCGGAGAACATCTCGGTGTAAATGCCGAGGTCGCGCCGATCGCCGAGCGAGGCCAGCACGGCGTCGGGGATTCCGCCGATGCCCAGTTGCAGCGTCGCGCCGTCGTCCACGAGGCTGGCGACATGCTGTCCGATTTGTCGCGAGATCTCATCGGGCGGGCCGTGATCCACCTCGTGCAGCGGCGTCGAAACGGGGATCAGCGCCGCGATGTCGCGGGTGTGGACGAAGCAATCTCCCAGCGAACGCGGCATCCGCGCATTCACCTCGGCGATCACGCACGCCGCGCTCTCGGTCGCGGCCTTCACGATGTTGGTCTCGGTGCCGAAGCTGCAGAGGCCATGTTCGTCGGGCGGCGACACTTGGATCAGCGCGAAATCGAGCTTCATGCGGCCCGACCGGAAGAGCGCGGGGATTTGCGACAGGTGCATCGGCGTGTAATCGCCCAGCCCCTCCTGTACCGCCTGGCGTGTATTGGCCCCGATAAAGAATGTGTTCATGCGAAAGCGCCGTGCCAGTTCCGGGCGCGTATAGGCCGCCTCGCCAAAGGTCATCATGTGCACGATCTGGATGTCTTCCAGATCCTGGCGCGCCAGCAGCGCCGCGAGCAGCGCGTGCGGCACGGCGGCGTTGGCTGAAATGAACACGCGCGATCCATTGCGGACGCGGCGCACCGCCTGTTCGGGCGATTCGATCTTCGCTTGCAGTTGGGATTTCCAGTCAAACATGTCCACGAGATTCTAAGGCGGCTCGCGGCAGGCGGGGTGGGGCCGCCGCCGGGCCTTCTTTCTCATCTTCGCTCGGCGGGGTTTGCCAATTTCCCCATGAGTTTCGCAGACTGCCTTGGGTGAGTTGCGCTTCCGCGGATTGTCCCAATCGGGACGCTGGAGCAACGCCCGGGAAAAAGCACGACAGGTGGAGCATGGTTGACGATCGCCGCGAATTGCAGGACGCGCCGGACGCCGAGGCCACGGAGCTCTCGGGTTGCGAATCGACGAGTTGCGCTGTCGCAGAGCATCCGTGTGATGCCGCAGCGCCGGCCGATTCCCCAGCCGAGATTCGGCTGGAGGACTCCGGAGACGACGAGTTCGTCCCGCCGCGCGACGCGGGCCGTGCGCCGGACGCGGTCGTCGAGCTGACTGCTGCGGTCGAACCGGCGGAAGTCGTCGACTCGAGCTGCGCGTCCGATAGTGAGCCGGTCTGTGCCGACGGCGTTGAGACGCCCGTTGAGATGTGTCAGGCGTCGCCCTCGGCTTGCGATGATGCCGGGCGGTCGTCGGACACGGGCGATTGCTGCGATGCAGCCTGCGAAGCACCGCCGCAGACCGCCATGAGCTTTTCGACCGGCGAAGACCTCGACGAAGTGGCCGTCGTGGCGCGCTCGACGGATTCGCCCACGGACTGCGGCGCTGAGTCGTGTGGGGGCGAGATTGTTGCCGCCGGTCAATGCGACGAGCCCGCCGCGACGCCGCAGTGCGAGGTCGGTGAGATTACCGATTCGTCTGATTGCGGCGGGTGCGATTCGGGTTGCAGCGGCCAGTGCGCCCGGGAAGCGGTGCAAGAGGAGCAGGTCGAAGCCTGCGCACGCGAATCCGACTCGACGCCGACGCCGTGCGAGACCGCGGCATCCTGCGGGGAGTGTGAAGCAACCCCCGTTCGGGAGAATTGTTCGACGCCGCAGCCGGCATGTGAAGGAAGCAAGTCGGGAACGTCATCGCGCAATCGCTGCGAAATCGACGAGACGCGCTTCGTCATGGACGAGCCGCGTCGGCGGCTTGATCCGCCCTCGGCTGCGCCGCGAAATGACGCGACGCCGACCAGCGGCCTCAAGCGCTACTTCCGCCCTGCGCCCGCTCCGGCAGCGTCAGCCTTCCAGCCCGAACCGCGCGCCGCCGCGCCCAAGCCCGAGCCGAAGCGCACTCCCGCGCGACGTGTCGATCCCGATGTCGAAGCGGCGCTCGATCTCGGCCTCGAAGCCGGCAGTCCCCCGCCGCGGCCGACGCCCGAGCCGGCCCGCCCCACCAAGCCCGAGTCCGCCGCCGAGGGCAAGAAAACGAACAAGCTGATCGACGGCCTCTTCGGCGTATTGCGCAAGGGCAAAAAGCCGAAGGGCGGTTGATCAGCCGTCGTGCTCGATGCGTGAATCGCCGCCGGCGCTGGTCCGGCGGCGGAAGGGGAGGAGACTAGCCCGGAATCGCCGCCTTGGCCGGCTGCGAGGAAGGCGACGCGGCCGATTCGCTCTTGGCGGCGGCCGCTTCTTCCAGCGCTCCTTCGGGCATGACGATCGCGTCGTACATCCGCTCCGGCTTGCAGTACTTCGCAAAAGTCGACTGCACCTGATCGCGCGTGACGGCGTCGATCAGCGCCTGCGGGTTTTCATAGCGCTTCAGATCAACGCCATAGCGCGTCGAGTCTTCCAGCAGCGTCCACCAGAAGCGCGGCTCTTTGTAGGTCGTGTCGATGCGGTTGAGCAGTTGCTTCTTGGCGACCGCGAGCTCCTCGTCGCTCGGCCCCTTGGCCGCAAACTCGGCGAACATCTTCTCAAGCTCTTTCACCACATCCTCGGCCCGCTCCGGCGCGCAGGGCGAGCTGCAGGCGAACTTGCTGAAATCTTCGAAGTCATAGCGGCGATCGGCACTGGCGCTGATCGAATAGACCCAGGCCTTCTCCTCGCGCAGGTTCTTGATCACCCGCGTCGTCATCACGTTGGCCGCCAGGTTGAGCGCCAGATGTTCGTCGCTGGCGTCGCCGGGCGCGGTCATGAAGCCGGCCGTCGCGACCGCCTTTTTCTGCGCCATCGCCACGGTGAGCCGCTCGCGCAGCGGCCCGCCGGCGCGCTTCAGCTTTCGCAGCGCCGCGAGCGCCGGGTTGCTCCGCGGCCGATCGGGCAGGCTGCCGATATAGCGCTGCGCCAATTCCAGCGCCCGCTCGACCGGAATCTCGCCTACGACGGTCATCTCGATCGGCGCGCTCGCGCACAGCCGCTCAAACCACGCCTGCCCGCGCTCGATCGACGCCTTCTCGATTCGCACCGTGTCGGCGATATCAAAACGCGGGTCGTTACCCGTGGTCAGCCGTGCGATGGCGCGGCCGACATGAAACTCCGGGAAACTCTGCATCAGCTGCATCTGCTGCAACCGGCCCGCTTTCCAGGTGTCGAACGCGCTCTGCTCGATCTTGCCCTCGCTGATGAGTGCGTGGGCCAGCTCAAAGGCCAGCTCCAGATTCGCGGGCGAGCCGAGAATCCGCACGCTCAACTTGTCCGATCCGCCGGCCCCGGTGACGCGGATGTTCTTGCCCGTCATGCGGTCGGCGATCTCGGTCGAGGTGTGGCGTCGCGTCGCCGGCTGCGAGAGCGCCAGCCCCGCGACCTCGGTCGTGCCCAGCGTCTCGCCCGACTCTTCGATCGTGCCGCCGGCGAAGTTGATGCTGATCAGCACATCGTCTTTTTTGTAGTCCATGAAGCGATGGTGGAAGCGCACGCCGTTGCTCAGCCACGCATGTGTGATTCCGAGCTTCTCGTCGAAATTGCGCTCGACGATCTCCGCGGGCTTCAGTTCCGCGGTCACAAACGCCGCCGCCGTACGGGCCTTGATCGGCGCCGCCGGCTTGCGGGCCAATGCGGCCCGCAGGGCCGCGAGCAGCGCATCGTCGGTCGGAACGTTCTTCGCGCTCGGGTCGATCTTCAGCGTCAATGTCACATCATCCGCGGCGAAGAGCATGCGCGCCCGCTCAAGTACCTCGCTCGGCTTGATCTCCTTCACCAGTTCGCGGGCGATGTCTTCCAACTGCTTGGCGCTCATGACCGGTTCGCCGCTCGAGGCGCTGCCCGCCATGCGCATCAGAAACGCGCGGGCGTTGGTGGTCGATTCGGTCTGCGTGGAGCGCTCGAAGTCGGCCAGCATGTCGTCGACCGCCAGCTGATATTCGCTGTCTTCCACGCCGTATTCGCGCACGCGCAGCAGCCCCTCGACCAGTTGTTCGAGCGACTTTTCCCACTTCGCCGGCTCGCAGGTCGAGCTGGCCGAGGCCAGATAGGCATCGCGGAAAAAGTCCGAGACGCTGACGCCCGCCGTCTGATAGGCCGCGTCGCCGCTGCGAACCAGATCGCCGAAGCGCTTGTTGATGATCCGCTGCGCCAGCGACTCGACCAGTTCGGTGCGATACTGCGCCCGCGTGGTCGTGGGCGGACGGTCGGGCAGCACGCGCGAAATCGAGATCGAGCAATACTTGTATTCCGGGTCGCTCAGCACAAACGCGCGCTGCCCCTGCAGCTCCTTCGCCCCGCCGCGCACCGACTCGGGCCGTGCGCCCTCGTTCTTCGCCGAGCCGAAATACTTCTCGATCAGCGGGAGAAACGGCTCGGGCGCCGCGTCGCCGACCATGATCAGCGTCATCTTGTCGGGCCGATACCACGACTTGTAGTAATCGACGAACGCCTGGCGCGGCGCGGTCTTGATGATCTCCTCCGTGCCGATCGGCAGGCGCGAAACGAACCGCGCATCGCCGAAGACCTGCGCCCACTCGCGTTCCTGCAAGCGGCTGGCCACGTTCTCGCGGGCCCGCTTCTCCGACAGGATGATGCCGCGCTCTTTCTCAATCTCCTCCGTCACAAAGCTCGTGCGGAACGCAAAATCGCTCAGCACCACCAGCGCCCGATCGACCTCCTCGGCCTTCGCATCGGGCAGGAAGAGCATGTAGCGCGTCGCGTCGAAGCCGGTCGAGGCGTTCAGGTCCGCCCCAAACTCCATGCCGATGCTCTCGAAGTAGGGCACCAGCGTGCCGGGCGGATAGTGCTCGCTGCCGTTAAAGCACATGTGCTCGATGAAGTGCGCCAGGCCGCGCTGCGCATCCGTCTCGTTCAGCGAGCCGGTGTCGATGTGCAGCAGCAGCGCCATCTTGCCCGGCGGGTTGTTGTGTTGCCGATACATCCAACCCATGCCGTTGGCGAGCGTGCCGGTGCGGACGGCGGGGTCGGTCGGCAGCGCGTCAGCGGGTGGCGCGGCCAGCGCACTCGCAGCGCAGACTGTGGAGACGGTGAGCGCGGCCAAGCGGCCGAGCCGTCGATGAAAACACATGATCGGTCCTCTGGGGTTTGAGCGGTCGGAGCATTTCGTCCGCGGGTCGGCTCGTTCCTCGATCCGCGAAGCCGAAAGCATGATATCGCCGCGGTTTCGCCGCCGCGCGCCGCGCGGGCGAGCGCGAGCCGCAACAAGGGGGAGCGGTCTGCCGCGTCGTGCGGCAAAGTCCGCCGGTGGGATATGGAAGAAAAAGCGTCTGGTGTAGGCCCGTGCCTTACTTCTGCCGCTCTGTGTAGCGGCCTTTGAACTTCTCAATGGGGTACTTGGTCGCGTTCTTCGCGATCTTCCGCTTTACAGCATCCGACAAATCCAGCTGCATCGCATTGCAAAGCGAGAGCAGATAGCAGGCGACGTCGGCGATTTCTTCGCCGATCGCCTCGCGCCGCGCGGGATCAGACGCCAGAGTCGCCAGTTCGTCGCTCCGCACCCATTGAAAGTGCTCCATCAACTCGGCCGCTTCGATCGCGACCGACATCGCCAGATTCTTGGGGTCGTGGTAGCTCTGCCATTCGCGCTCCGCGACGAAGCGCGCCAGCCACGCTCGCATCTCGGCGAGCGTCGTCGATTGATCGGCCATCGGGGACACCTCGCTGCGCAAGATAGCGGCGACGGGCGAGGTGTTCAGCATCTAGCGGCGGTGCCGCGTTCGCCTATCCCCAAACGACCAACCCTTGGTCATACCGGTCGACCAGGTCGCTATGGCTCGGCAGCACCCGCACCGCAAAGCCGTGCTGCCCGCTGCCATAGCAGGGGATCGCACCGCTGAATCGCTGCGAGCCGTCGTCGGCCCCGCCGGCGTGCTGCAGCGCGACCGAGCGACCGCTGACGAATTCGCCCGAGGCGTCGATCGGCCCGTAGTAAACCTCGACCGCGACCGAATCGGGCGAGATCGGCCCCAGCGCTACGCGGGCCTCGACCGACAGCTTGTCGCCAACGCGCAACACGCCTCCGTTGGCCGCGCGAACATCCAGCACGCGCACGTTGCCCCATCCCGCGCGAATGTCGTCCTTCCACCGCGCCAGGCGACAGGCGCTGCCAAACTCCGATGCCGACATCCGCTGCGTCCGCTGAATCGACGGCAGATACAAGCGCTCGGCGTATTCGCGCAGCATGCGGTTCGTGCTGTAGATCGGCGAGAGAGTCCGCATCGACTCCTTCACCCGGGTCAGCCACTTGCGCGGCAGGTCGTCCTCCGTCCGGCGATAGAAGAGCGGGATGATCTCGCGCTCCAGCAGGTTGAAGAGCGACTCGCTTTCGATGTGGTCCTGATATTCGGCGTCGTCATAGGAGCGGCCGTCGCCGATCGCCCAGCCGTTGCGGCCGTTGTAGGCCTCGGGCCACCAGCCGTCGAGCGTGCTGACATTCAGCGCGCCGTTGGCGATCACTTTCATGCCGCTCGTGCCGCTCGCTTCGTGCAGCCGCAGCGGATTGTTCAGCCAAAGGTCCACGCCCTGCACCATCTGCCGCGCCATCGCCATGTCGTAGTTCTCAAGAAACACGATCCGCCGGCGAAACTCGGGTCGCGCCGCGGCGGCGGCGACCTGTTTGATCAGCTCCTTGCCGGCCCGGTCGGCGGGGTGCGACTTTCCGGCGAAAATGAACTGCACAGGCTGGCGCGTATTGCTCAGAAGCTCGCGCAAGCGATCCAGATTCTTAAAGAGCAGCGTCGCCCGCTTGTACTTCGCAAAACGCCGCGCAAAGCCGATCGTCAGCGCCTCGGGGTCGAGCACTTCTTCCGCCGCCTTCACCTCCGCCGGCGGCGATCCGCGACCCTTCAGCTGATCGCGCAATCGTCGACGCACTTCGGCGATCAGCCGCTCGCGCTGCCGCACATGCACGCGCCACAGCTCGGCGTCGGGCATTTCGAGGATGCGGTCCCACATCGGGTCTTCTTCGTGCATCTCGGCCCAGTTCGGCCCCAGATATTGCTCCAACAGCTCGTTCATCGCCGCGCTGGTCCAACTGCGCGTGTGAATGCCGTTGGTAATGTGCGTGATCGGCACTTCCTCGCGCGGCAGCCCCGGCCAATAGCTCTGCCACATGCCGCGCGCCACTTCGCCATGCAGCGCGCTGACGCCGTTGCTGCGAAACGCCGCCCGCAGCGCGAGGATCGGCATGCAATAGGCGCTGTTCGGGTCGCCGACGTACTCGCGTCCGATTGCCAGGAATTCTTCCTGCGTCAGCCCCAGCTCCGAAGCCAGCCAGCCCAGGTGCTCCGCGACCAGCTGCGGGCTGAAGCGGTCGATGCCCGCCGGCACCGGCGTGTGCGTCGTGAAAATGTGACCCGCCACCGCCGCTTCGCGCGCCTCGCGATAGGTCAGCGAACGCGACTTCATGATGTGACGAATGCGCTCCAGCGCCAGAAACGCCGCGTGCCCCTCGTTCATGTGGCAGATGGTCGGCTCCAGCCCCAGCGCCACCAGCGCCCGCAGGCCGCCCACGCCCAGCAGAATCTCCTGGCGAATGCGGACCCGCTCATCGCCGCCGTAAAGCCGCGACGTAATGCCGCGCAGCTCCGACGGATTCTCCGGGATGTCGGTGTCGAGCAGATAGAGATTGACGCGCCCGACCGCCACCTTCCAGATGTGCGCCCGCAATACCTGCGAACCGAGCTGAACGCTGATCGCCAGCGCGGCGCCGTCCGCCGAGCGACAGAGCGTCGCCGGCCAATTGTGAAAGTCGTGCGCCGGATACTCTTCAAGCTGCCAGCCGTCTTCGGTCAACTGCTGCTTGAAGTAGCCCTGGCGATAAGCCAGACCCACCGCGACCAGCGGAATGCCCAGGTCTGAGGCCGACTTCAGATGATCGCCCGCCAGCACGCCCAGGCCGCCCGAATAGACCGGGATCGACTCATGCAGCCCAAACTCGGCTGAAAAGTACGCGATAGAAACCGGCGTCTGCTGGGGGTGCTTTTCGTCAAACCACTTGCGGCCGTTCATGTAGACGTAGAACGAATCCA
>JALHOX010000034.1:16289-18402 GCA_022842805.1 Phycisphaerae bacterium
GGCGATGTAGGCGTCGTCCGTCGCGGCCTGCTCGAGCTTTTTCTGGTCGATCCGCCCCAGCAGTTGGATCGGGTTGTGCTTCACCTGCTCCCACAGCTCGACATCGAGCCGACGAAACAGGTCCGTCGCCGGGCCGTTCCAGCACCACCAAACGTTGTATGCCAGCGTGCGCAACGGCTCGAGCGCCTCCGGCAACGCCGGGACGATCACGAACGGACGCACGAAACTCTTCATCGTGTTCGGATTGGGCAGGATCATGTCGCTCCTGTCGCAGACTCTTTGTGCATGCGAAATTCGGCCCCGCTGCTTGCGGCGCGCGGCGATACTCTAATCGCCATTATCGGCGATATCGGCGTCCGGGCTATCGCCAAGGTCCTCATAATCGGTCTTTCCCCGCAGTCTTCGCTATCGCCTGAAACGGTTATCGCCACCGGGTCATCGAAAGCACAGCGAACGCAAGCGGTTTCGACGTTCGAGGCCGCCCTAGATCGCGTGCTTCACAGGATTCTGAAATGCTCGCAACCTTGAGACCCGCCGCCGAACGCGGCCATTTTGATCACGGCTGGCTCGATACGTATCACACGTTTTCGTTCGCCGACTACCACGATCCGAAGTGGATGGGCTTCCGCTCCCTGCGCGTGATCAACGACGACATCATCGCGCCGAGCGGCGCCTTCGGCATGCACCCGCACCGCGACATGGAGATCATCAGCTACATCGTCCGCGGCGCGATCCGCCACACCGACAGCCTCGGCCACGAGCGCATCCTGCACGCCGGCGGTTTTCAGGCCATCACCGCCGGCTCGGGCATCCTGCACGGCGAAGCGAACGGGTCGGAGAGCGAGCCGATGCGGCTGATTCAGATTTGGATCCGCCCCGACGCACGCGGGTTGAAGCCGGGCTACGCCGAGATCGAGCCGGTGGCCGATCTCGCGCGAGATGAATGGCGCATCGTCACCGGTCCGGTGGGCCGCGCGCCCAAGGGTGCGCTCGCGATCCATCAGGACGCCTGGCTGCGCCACGCCCGGCTCAGCCGCGGTGCGACCCTCACTCACGAAATCGCCCCGACGCGGGCCGCGTGGCTGCAAGTGGTGGATGGCAGCGTCCGCGTCGGCGATCGCGTGCTGAGTCGCGGCGACGGACTGGCCGTTGAATCCGCCGGGCAGCTCGCGATCAGCGGCGTCGAAGATGCGGATGTGCTGCTGTTTGATCTGGCGTAGCCGTTTTCAAACACACGCGCTCCGCTGCCCTCGCCATTGGGGCGAGGGCCCAATCCAAAACGCCGGAAACCAAAAAGGCATCTTCGATGGCCTCCAAACCCCAACACCTCTGCACCGACCCCGACGAACTCCGTCGCATCGGCGTACTGCCCGTCACCTTTGTCGCCGCCTACGCCGCCGGCACCGCCGCCTGGGAGATTGGTTCGCCGCAGCCGATCATCCTCGAACTGGCGGAGCGCGGGGCCTTTGTCGGGCGCGTGCTCGACATCGGCTGCGGCACCGGCGAAAACGCGCTTGAGCTGGCACGGCGCGGCGTCGACATCACCGCCATCGATTGCGTCGAACAGGCTGTCGAGCAAGCCCGTGCCAAGGCCCGCGAGCGCGGAGTAAAAGTCGACTTCCAAGTGGCCGATGCCCTGCGACTCGATCGGATCGAAGCCACCTTCGACACCATCCTCGATTCCGCGACCTATCACGTCTTCTCCGACGCCGACCGCCTTGCCTACGTCCGCGGCGTCGCCTCGCGGTTACGCTTCGGCGGCATGTTGCACCTGATCGTCTTTAGCGAGGCCGAAACGCGCCCCGGCGGACCGCGGCGCGTCAGTCGTGCCGAGCTGGAGGCCGCCTTTGGCGCCGGCTGGCGGATTCGCGCCGTCGAGCCGACCCGCTATATGGTGCGCATGTTCGACGACGGGGCGCGCGCCTGGGCCGCAACGATCGAGCGTGTTTAGCATCCAACGCTCAGGCCGCACCGATTCTCTTCTTTAGAAAGGATCTTCCCTCCCATGGCTGATAGTCCCAAAGTCCTCGCCTTCTCCGGCAGTCTGCGCGGCGGTTCGTGGAATCGAAAGCTCGTGCGCGTCGCCGCTGCGGCGGCCCGCGACGCCGGTGCC
>JALHOX010000035.1:0-13119 GCA_022842805.1 Phycisphaerae bacterium
AGAAAACCGGCCGGCACGCACAGAGTGATCCAACGAGCACGAAAGTGCTCGAAAGATCGACGCAACCTTCGTCCGTAACGACGAAGCAAGCGGCGGGTTCAACCCCCGCCACCTCCATTCCGAATCTTCGCCAAACGACACGCAATCCGCGCGCCGCCCGCCCCCGCACGCGCCTCTTCCACTCGACACTCTGCACTCGAAACTCGCAACTCGCCGCGCCTCCCCTCTTCCACTCGACACTCTGCACTCGAAACTCGCAACTCGCCCGCCGCCCGCCCCCGCGCGCCTTTCTTCAATTCGCTATTCGCTATTCGCCATTCCCCTCGCTTGTCACCCCGCGGGCAAGCGGTTCCAATTCGAAGCCGATTTCCGCCGATCCGCCTCGCGGCTTCGCCGCAATGGAGCGCTCAATCTCATGCTCGGCTTCAAACGACTGATCCTCGCATTGGCCGGCGCGATCGCGCCGGGCTTGATCGGCTGCGCCGCTTCGGGCGTCGGCAGCGATCTGACCGAACTCCCCGCGCCGCTGCTGTTGCGCGAAGCCACACCCGCCCAGATGCAGCTCCCGGCACAAACGCCATTCTCCATCCGCTTCTCAAAGTCCAGCGAGCAGGCCGGCCTGCTCGGAACGGCGGACGCCAGCGCCAGCGCCACGCGCGAGGGCGCCTGCGCCGCAAAGGCCGAAGTGCTCAACGGCGGAAAGGCGAGCGGCACGACGCAACTCGGCCATCTGTTCAAAAACGACACGAACCGCCAGGTCGACGTCACCGTGCGGGCGAAGTTCCACTTCGAATACTCCGCAACGATCACCCCCGATTCCCGTCTGCCCGGCGCAACCGTCTACGTCATGTTGTACGCCCGCGACCAGCGCAACCGCCTGCTCCGCGAGTTCACCCTTACCAACCACACCACCGAGCAGGGCGCGGCCGTGCGCAAGTCGGATGAGGACGTGACCTTCACGCTGACGCTCGCCCCCCAGGATTCGATCTCGGTCTTCACCGCCGGCCAGGTCGATGTCGATGTGCCGCAGGGACGCAACGCCGTCGCGTCACTTTCGATCACCGGCTTGCAGCTCGATGTCAGCACCAAGCCGTCCCCCGCCTCTCAGCCCGCATCGCAGCCCGCTCCGGCGAAGACCGATGGCCCGCGTTGAAGAAAAGCTCGCCAAGCTGCGCGACGAAATTCGTCGCCACGATCGGCTCTACTTCGTCGAGCTGCGCCCCGAGATCAGCGACGAGGCCTATGACCGGCTGATGAATGAGCTGCGGGCGCTGGAGACGGCGCACCCGGAGCTGGTCACGCCCGACTCGCCGACGCAGCGCGTTTCCGAAAAGCCGACCGAGGGCTTCGCGCAGGTCCGCCACTCGGTCCGCATGGGGTCGATCGACAACACCTACAGCGAGGCCGAGCTGCGCGATTTCGACGCCCGCGTCCGTAAGCTCCTCGAGCGACCGCCCAACGGATACTTCGCGGAGCCCAAGATCGACGGCGTCGCCGTCTCGCTCCGCTTCGAGCACGGGCGGCTGGCGCTCGCGGCGACGCGCGGCGACGGCGACGTGGGCGACGACATCACGCTCAATCTGCGAACGCTGCGAAGCGTGCCGCTGACGCTGGCGGGCGAAGATTGGCCCGCCGTGCTCGAAGTTCGCGGCGAGGTCTTCTGGCCTCGGGCCGCGTTCGACGCCGAGAATCGGCGGCGCGTCGAAGCCGGCGACGAGCCTTTTCGAAATCCGCGCAACGCCACCGCGGGCACGCTCAAGCAGCACGACCCGCGCATCACCGCCGCCCGCGGACTGGCCTTTTCGGCCCACGGCCTGGGCGAGATTTCGCCCTTTCCCGCCGGCGTGACACGCTATTCGCAGTTGCTGGATCGCTATCGCTCGTGGGGTATCCCCGTCAGCCCCGCTTCGCGCGCGCTGCCGGACATCGAGCAGGTGGCGGCTTTCGTTCACGACTGGGAGCAGCAGCGCCACGCGCTGCCCTACGAGACCGACGGCCTCGTCATCAAGGTCGATCTCTTCGCCGAGCGCGACGTGCTGGGCTTCACGTCCAAGTCGCCACGCTGGTGCATTGCCTACAAATACGCCGCTGAACAGGCCCAGACGCGGCTGGTCTCGGTCGATTATCAGGTCGGCAAATTGGGAACGATCACGCCGGTGGCCAATCTGGAGCCGGTCGAACTGGCGGGGACGACCGTGCGCCGCGCGAGCCTGCACAACTTTGATCAGGTTGCGCGCCTCGGGCTGCATGTCGGCGACTGGGTCACCGTCGAAAAGGCCGGCGAGATCATCCCGCAGGTGGTGGCGGTCGACGATGCGCGGCGTGAGCCGGGAGCAGTCGAGGTGCGTGCGCCGCAGGAGTGCCCGTCGTGTGCGGCGCCGGTGCGAAAGGATGAGTCGGGCGTCTTTCTGCGCTGCGTAAATCCCACCTGTCCGGCGCAGTTGATCGAGCGGCTCCGCTTCTTCTGCGGCCGCGATCAGATGGACATCGAGGGTGCGGGCGCCGTTCTGGTAGAGCTGCTGGTGCGCGAAAAACTCGTCGCGAGCGTTGCCGATGTCTTTCGCCTGCAAGCGCGGCGAGACGAACTGCTCCAACTCGATCGCATGGGCGAGAAAAGCGTCGACAAGCTGCTGGCGGCGATCGAGACGGCGAAGACGCGGCCGCTGGCGCGAGTGCTCGCGGCCCTTGCCATTCAACACGTCGGCGAGAGCACGGCGGAGGTGCTCGCGGATCACTTCGGCACGATCGACGGTCTGCTGGCGGCCAGCGCAGAGCAATTCACCGAGGTCGAGGGCGTCGGCGACGAGGTGGCGAAGTCGCTGCGATCGTGGCTCGATAGCGACGTCGGGCGACGGACCATCGCCGATCTGCGCGAAGCAGGCGTGAATCTGACCCAGCCGCGACGGACGGTTGAAGGGCCGCAGGTGCTCGCGGGCAAGACGCTGGTGGTGACGGGCACGCTGGAGAAGTTTTCGCGAAAGCAGATCGAAGACGAAATCAAAAAGCACGGCGGCAAGGTGTCGGGCAGCGTCAGCAAGAAGACGGACTATCTGGTGGCCGGGGCCGACGCCGGTTCGAAGCTCGAAAAAGCCAAGACGCTCGGCGTCGCGGTGTTGAGCGAGGCGGAGTTTGTGTCATTGATCTCCGGGTAGGGCGGCGGCGAAGCACTTACGCGAGCGATCACTCGCGCAACAGACCATTCGTGCGACTGATCGCTCGTCGGCCTGCGAGCCGCAGGCCGCTACTGCATGATGCGCGTCGCGACGACGCGCTTCGGGCCGTCGATGATCTCGAGTCCGCTGACGGTGGCGTCGCGGGCTTCGAAGCGGATCACGACCCGCGCCGCACCGCATGGGCTAAAGCGGTGATCGCTCTGGTAGCACAGCCGCCGCGGTGTACCGTCGTCGCCGCGGCGAATGGTGAGGTCGCCGTTGCGGCTGAGGGCGACGGAGAAGCGGTCCTCGGGGCGCGGCCCATAGGTGAATTCGCCGACATATCGCTCGGTCCAATCCGCGGGCACGGGATTTGAGGATTGACCGAGCCCCGCGTCGCCTAACCCCTTCAGATACGCGACGACGGCTTGCGACTTTTCGCCGCCGGCTTCGGCATGTTTGAGCAGGCTGAGGCCGTGGGGGCCGTTTAGTCGTTGAATTCCCGGATTGGCAGCGACGATCGCTTTCACCGCGTCGAGCTGGCCGAGCATCGCGAAAGTGAAGATTTCGGGGCGGGCGCCGTGTTCGATCAGCAGCGCGGCGATCTCGCGCTGGCCGGTGTGCGAGGCCGCGCCGAGCGCGCTCTCCCAATCGCCGAAGCCCCAGTCCCAGGCTGCGACGGCGAGGGCCGGGTGGTCGGCGAGCAATTCGCGAACGCGATCGAGCTTCGCGTGCGACGCGCCGACGATTTCGCGGGCGAGCGCGGGGTCGTGGCTGGGGTAGAGCTCATCGGCGGCGGTGCGTTGGGGGGCTGTCGGCTTGTCGTCGCCGGCGGCAAAGGAAGGCGAGGCGGCGAAGGCGGATAGGGGGGCGGCCTTTAAGAGGCTTCGGCGCGTGAGCATGTTTGATTCACCGTTGAAGGTTCTGCGTGGTGCCAGGGCTCTGTAAGTCGTTTCTTCGGAAGCGGTTCACGCTCCGAGGTGCTTGGGCGGCGCGTGGGTCGATCCAAGGCGCGACACTTCGCCGTTTGGTTCCGTTGCGACGATTGAGGCTCGAACGCGACGCCGTACTCCCCAGACACTGCTCGCAGAGCAGTGGCACGAGTACGGCGCGCATTGGCCGCGATCGGCGCCTAAGCCTGCGACATCGCCTTCCACAGGCCGATGCAGTTGCCCTCGACGTCTTTCATCCACGCAAACCAGCCCATGCCCGGCACTTCCTGAGTCGGCACAATCGTGGCTCCGCCGAGCTTGGCGGCTTTTGCCAACGTCGCCTCGATGTCGTCGACCGCCACATACACCGTTACATAGTTGTGCGGCGGGTGGCCGAGGGAGTTCAGGTGGCCGCCGATGCCGTCGCTCTTCTTCTCGGCGTAGGGGCCGAGGTTGCCGATCATGGCCATGTTCGGCGCGCCTGGGGCGTATTCCCAGCCGAAGAGGTCGCCATAGAAGCGGCGGGTCTTCTCGATGTTCTGACAGCCGATTTCGAAGTGGACGACGGGGGCGGGCATGGGCGGACTCCAAATGGAAAGAGATGAGGCGCGGCCGGGAACTCCGGCGTTGCGTGCGGACGATACCGCCCGCTCCGACCCATTGAAGCACGATTGCGGCGGCTCCGGTTCCCGGAAAGCGCCGCTTTGTAGGATTTCAGACAAACTTGCGCAGCTTCAGACGCCGGTGAGCAGGGATACGAATCCGGCGATGTCGCCGACGCTGACGACGCCGTCGGCGTTGGTGTCGGCGCTCAGCAGATCGCAATCGGGGTAGAGCGTGACGTAGCCGGTGGGGTCGGTGAGCGCGAGGACGAACGGACTGATATCTCCGACACTGACGATGCCGTCGCAGTTGGCGTCGCCGACGAGGATTGGCTGCGGCACGTCGACACGAAGGATGAAGGCATCGGAAGTCGGCCCGGCCAGGGTGAAGTTCTCGGTGCCGGTAAGGTACAGATCGCCGTTGGAGGCAAAGCTCATGTCGGCCGGTAGGTCGAGGCCTGCGGTTGTGTAGGTGAGCGCGTTGAGGACGAGTCCGGTGTCAGGATCGAGGCGATCGATACCGACGAGGCGGTCGGTCCCGGGTCTGCGCATGAGCGAATGAAACACGCTTCCATCGGGCGCGACGGCGATTAATTGGCCTTGGACTGTGGCGATGTCCGGGTCGCCGCCGGGGTTGCGGGCCCACAGCTGTGTGCCCGCCCCGTTGTACGCCACTACGCGACCATCGAGTCCCTGCGAGGCGATGACGTAGGCGCGCTCGCTGTCACGGTCGACCGCCAGCCCGACCTCGATTTCGTCGAAGCCGGCGTTGTAGGTACGACGCCACAACTCCGTACCTCCGGGCGTGAGGCGCATGGTGACCACGTCGCGCCGCGCGGTGGTCGGCAGAAACAGGCTGCCGGCGACAATCAGGTCGCCGTTGGGGAGCAGTTGAATTTGCCCGGCCCAGTCGTCGTAAACGCTGTTAGACCCACCGGCGACGACATGCGCCCACTGCTGTGCACCGGCGGTGTCGAACTTCGCGACCCAGAGGTCGGGGTCGAAGGGGCGCGTGACCGGGTTAGGCACGACGCTGCCGCCGATGTAGAGCGAGCCATCGGTTGCGATCTCCACCACGCGCGGCCAACCCGCGATGGGGGTGGACCAGAGCAGATTTCCCGCGGAATCGAAGCGGGCCGCGGTGTAAACCGCGGGCAGCAATCCGCCGACCGAGATCCAGCCGACCATGGCCGATGAACCGTCGGGCGCGACCTTAAATGAGAATGCGCGATCGTCGGATTGCGAGTTGTTATCGCCGAAGGTGGTCGCCCAGAGCCGGTTGCCCGCGGCGTCATACTTGTTGATGAACCAGTCCATATGCGTCGCCGCGCCGAAGCGGTAACCGCCGACGTAAAAGTGGCCCATAGCATCGAGACCGACGCCGCAAACTTCGTCCAGGTTGTTGCCGTCGCCGGCGAAGGTCTGTTTCCAGGCGAGCGAGCCGTCGGCGTTGACACGGGCGATGAGCACGTCGCGCGAGGTATCGCCGCTTGGCTCGACATTGCCGGCCAGATCGGGGTTTCCATCGCCATCGACGGCGACGAGATAGCCGTCGTCGTTGGAGGGGGTGAGGCCCCCGTTGATGGGCCGAGCCCAGGATATGGTTGGCGCGCCGGCGAAAAGTGGCGTGGCGGCCAGGAGCAGGGCGATCGCGGCGGTTCTGTAGAGACGAAGCATGGGCGAGCCTCCTTGGTCAGAGGGATGCGGTTGTTCGGCTGCGTGTTCAGAAGAGGAGCCTGGGACGGGGCTTGATACGCGCTGCGCCGCAATGAACTCAGGGAGGCGGGAAGCTGAACAGGGCGTTCTTGATCAGGTTCTGAAAGGCACCGAGGTCTTCGGCGCGCATTGAGTCGATCAACCGCGACGAAAACTCGGGGTCCGCCGCACTCGCGCTGATGAAGGCTGACATCGCGTCGGCATCGAGGGCGTGGCACGCCGCGAAGTACCAACCAATCCCACGGCCTTGTCCGCCGCACATCCAGCCGCACGGTCCCCAATATCCATCTGCAAACCGCCAATCGTGCGTGCAGTTTGGGGGTAGCCGGCCCCGCAGAAACAAGCTGAGCGCGGTGGGCTCGACTCGGCGTTTAGCGCTGAGTTGGAATCCGAAGAAGGTGGTCGTCCGTAGAAACGATGTTTCGGCGCATTTTTGGCAGAAGAATTTGCCGCGTGAGAACTCGAGGTTTGTCCAGGCGACGCCGAGCAGCGCGATTACGGCAATGAGAATCCAGAGGTTCCGCGACACGCTGCCCTCGTATTCGAAGCACTTGCCCGAAACGCATGGCCCATTCAAAGTTACGCGGTCTGGCGGCACTCCCCGCCAAAATGCTCACCAGTTCCGCTTGCCTGTCGAGGGCGACCGGTCGGTGAGACGCCGCCGAGCTATGACTCCACCATCGCCACCTGCCGATCGTCTGCGGGGGCGCGTCGTCGCCGAGCGAGAGCTCGAAGTCGGCGGCGGCGTAGACTGGAAAGCGGTTCTCATACCATTAACCCGCTCAAATTCTGTATATTTCGGGAGCGATTTTCCTTATCATGAATGCGCTGCCCGTCCTGCGGAGAGCCTCCAGTGAAGCCAAGTCGAATCGCCTGCGTCGCGGGGTCGCTCGTTCTGTTGTCGCTCGTTCTCGTTGGCTGTCCCAGCCCGCCGCCCGGGAACGGAAACGGCAACGGAAACTCCAACAGCGTCGCAAACTCAAATGCGAACGCGAGCGACGGTGGCGGCGTTCCGGGTACGCCCGTCGCTTTGGAAAAGCGCAACGCGACCATCGCCTCGATCGATGCTGCTCTGGCCGATCAATCGCCCGAGGACCTCGGCGCTGCGCAAACCGCGATTTTCGATTTGCTCCGTGGGGACTCGGCCATCGCGCGGGTGGGCAAAAACGACGACGGCAGCGTCTGGGCCCGCTTCACCGACGGCCGCCCGCTGGTCGTCGCGCTGAATCACCCGATTGACGAGGCGGTGCTGAACGAAGTGCTCGCGCAGCCGCCGGAGTCGCCGCGCGTCGCGCCGCCGCGGCCGGCCCGGTTTAGCCCGAAAGATCGACAGCGGTCCGGCGGCATCGCGACCGTCAGCCTGCCGAATGGAACTGATGCGTTTCTCTTCAGCACGTTTGACGCGAGCCTGCGGGCCGACAATCACCTCACGACCCTCGACGGCTGGCTCAACGAAGGCGGATATACCGTCGTGAATCGCGGGCGACAGTCGCGCGGCACGATCGAGAATTTGCGGCTCGTCCGCGATGCGGCGGTGCTGTACATCAACGGTCCGGGCGCGGTGGGCTATGTCGAGCAGGCCGACAGCGGCCAGCCCGAGACGCCGGTCTATGCGCTCGCCACCGCCACGCTGCGCGCCGAGGATGGTTCGACCGACGCCCAGTATGCCCAGGAACTCGAGGACGGCGAAGTCGGCTACATCGCGACGCCGACGCGCGTGCTGTTGGTCAATCAGCAGGTGCGATTCGGCCGCTCGTCGTTTCGACATTACTTCGTGACCTATCGCTTCGCGGAAAGCTGGTGGAGCTTTGCCGTAGGAGCGCAGGTGTATATCGACGCCGACAGCAGTGCGGCGTTCGAGGGATTTCAGCAGGCCTGCTTTCGCCGCGGGGCCGGCTCATACATCGGCTGGAGCAGCGCGATTCGCACGGAGGACGCGATCGAAAGCGCCCAGTACTACTTCTCGCGCGCATTGGGCGGCATCGACGGCTACGGCAGCGCCGTCGTGGCGAAGGAAGTCCCCAACCAGCGGCCGTTTGACCTGACGACATTGATCGGCACCGACATGCAGCAGCGTCGCCGGACTACGCCGCATGCGATTCCGCTCCAACAGCCGACGACGCTGGCCGAGTCGTTTCAGCTTTCGAACTTGATCGACGGCAGCCCCGGTCGCGTGGCGGAGCTCTCGGCCAGCATCAGCGGCAGCGTGTCCCAATCGCCCCTGCTTCGCCCATCCATCAGCCGGCTGGAGATCAGCGACGACCCCGACAATCTTCTGCTCAGCGAGCCGGGGACGCTTGGCATCGGCGGAAACTTCGGAGTCGAGAACAGCACGGAGATCGCAACGGTCACCGTCGGCGGCGCGATGGCGGATGTGCGCGAAGCTGCCGACGGCTTCATTCTTTGCCTCATTCCGCCCGACGCCGCCGGCGCCGTCGAGGTGGTGATTAACGGCCACAAGAGCAATCGCCGCACGCTCTCGGTCTGGATGGGCAATGCGACGGTCGGCTCGACCGACTCGACCGGCGTTTCGCGCGATCTGAATCTAAACGTTTTGTTGCGCGGCGACGTGCAAAACTACCGCTCGATGCCCGGCCAGCCGCCGGCGAATTGGGCGCCGGGTTTCAGCGGCGTCTGCATACCGTCGCGTTCTAGCATCGTGTCTCATTCGGTTTCGGGCACGACGCCGTGCACGATTCCCAATCGCAGCGGCAACGTATTCAGCCAGGCCGCGGTCGCGACTTATCCCGGCTTTCTGCCGCTCGGCGAGACCGGGCCGGGCTTCTATTTCCGATCGGGGGTTTTCTACAACCTGGAAAGCCAACGCTACACCGGAACGTGTGTCTGGGGTGCGACGATCGCGGCAGGGGAGCGAGTCCAGCTCAACTGTGTGCAGACGCCGCAGCAGATGGTGACGCAGACCGTCAACTTCGAGGCGCCGCAGGGCGGCGTCGAGGTGTCGGTCGGCGGCGGAAACCTCAACGTGGCGGGGTCCGAAGTGCTCGAACTCAGCGGCACCGTCAGCAGCACCGTGGTATCGGCGTTGAACCTCACGCCTCAGATTCCGCCGAACGACGACGATCCGCGCTAGGGCGCGACGCTCGGGGCGCGATGCGATCGCGCCGGGTCGATGTTTCAGGGGTCGACCATCGCGACCGGTCGGATCTCTCCCGGCGGCGCGTCGTCGCCGAGTGAAAGCTCGAAATAGGCCACGTCGTGCCAGCGGCCGAATTTCCAGCCCATTTTCGGATAGTGGGCGACGCGCACGAAGCCGAGCGATTCGTGCAGACGCTCGCTGGCCGGGTTGGGAATCGTGACGCCGCCGATCAGACGGCGGTAACCCTGCGCGGCAAGGGTGCGGATCAGGCGTTGATAGAGCGCGCGGCCGACGCCGCGGCCGTGGTGGGCGGGGTCGATATAGATCGAGGTCTCGCAGGTCCAGGCGTAGGCGGCGCGCGTCTTCCACTTCGACGCGCGGCAGTAGCCGACGAGCGAGCGACCGGGGGCGCCGGCGAATTCGGGGGTCGCGCTGTGTTTCGGTGCGCGGGGCGCGTCGTCGGCCAGAGCGACATACCACGGGTACATCGCGTGCGACTCGCGCCATTGGGCGGCGTAGTCGGCGGCGGGCTCGGGCTCATACGAGAAATTCGCCGCGGTGTGAGCGACGGCCCAGTTCACGATCCGGGCGATCTCGGGTGCGTCGGCCTCACCGGCCGGGAGGATCGTGATGGGTGGGGATGGCTCCGTGGCTCCCAAGGTCGCATCTCCGGCGGGCGGATGACGCCCGATAAGCGGCGACGGCCGGCCGCGGGTATATCGGCGGAATCGATCGCCATCGCGTTGAACCCAGCAGAGCGAAACAATATAAAGGGATTGTTAAGAAATCTTTGCCGCGCCGCTAGCCGCGCGGCCGGCTCATCCGTCTTCCGCATACCAACGCCGCCAGAGCGAGTTGTTCCGGCGTAGGAGAGGCCGCGCAGGCCCGAAGCCGCTCGATCCGCGCCCCGTCGGCGTCGCGGAGGGGCGGGCCGGGGCGGCGCGGTCGTTGGTCGTTGATGGAGCGGTCGGCGTCACGCGCGACGTTCGTCGCGTTGGTGGCTGCGGTCGCGAAGTACGCATCGACGGGAAGCAAGCAAGTCCGGGAACTCATGTTCGCGGGCGGCGCAGCGAGGAGAGTGCGCCGCCCCCCGAGGAGGTCAGGCGATGAGACAGATTCCGCGCACATCGATCGGGACGGCATTTTTCAAAGGGAAGCGCAGTGAGGGCTGGGGGCTTGCGGCGATGGTGGTCGGATTGACGCTCGCACCGACGCCCATGGCACTGGCCGGACCGCCGACAGGCGCGTGCTGCTATCCCGACGGGTCGTGCGGAGTGACAGAGCAAACGCCCTGCACGGGCGCGGGCGGCACATGGACCAACGGGGCCGACTGCGACACGACCGGTTCGTGTGAGGTCGATGGCGACTGTCTGGTCACGATTCAATCCTGCTGCGACGATCTGGGCGGGACGTTCAATAGTGGGGGCACCTGCAACGACGATGGTTGTCAGATTTTCTCGGCGGCGCTGGCGCCGGCTGTAGAAGGCGCGCGTGCGGAGGCGCCGACGGCGATCTATGAGCGCATTCGCGCGGCCAACGCCGGCCGCGGCGGGTCGATCAGCGCGGTGGTTGTGAGCAATGTCCTGCAGATCACCGGCACGAGCGGCATGGACAGCGTTCGCCTCTCTCTGACGACGGGCAACCTGCGGGTTCAGTCGCCGGAAGACGGCAGCGGGCAGAATTTCCTGTTTCCGCTGGGCAGCTTCAACTCGATCAATGTCGCACTGGGCGATCAGGACGATCTGATCGTGTTCGATGATTCGGGCGGGCAGGTCGCGCCGGTGAAGCCCTACACGATCGATTCGGGCGACGGCGCCGACATCATCATCGCCCGCACGGGCACGATGACGCTGGCTCAGGTGCTTACGGTGCTGAACACGCTGAACACGGCCAACACGCTGATGACGCAGGCCGATGCGATCCGCAATCTGGCGGGTGCGGTGCCGGCGCTGGGCACGGGCAGCGATGTGATCTCGAATACCGCGGCGCTGCTGCAGAGCATCGAGAGCGAGTTCATCACGCCGGCCAGCGTCTATCTGACCGATGTCAACAACCTGCTCATCCAGCCGGCGGCGAACGCGGTCGCGGATGTGCGGACCAATCAGATCGCGATCGCGACGGCGTTCATCGACTCGGCCCATCTGAATCTGGTTCTGGCGGGCCAGGCGCTCCACAACTCGACCGACACCGACTTGCGCGACGCGGGCCTGCAACTCATCAACGACGCGCAGACCGACCTGACCGCGGCTGCTTCGCAGCTTGAGGCGTGCGGCGTGAACACGCTGCTGGCGCCGCCCGCGGGCGTGGGCGGAGAGGCGCAGGCCTTCGCCGATCGGATGAACCTGCTCGCCGATCAGATCGAGGCCCAGATTGTGCTCTGCCCGGAAAAGGCCGCCGAGCCGCCGGAGCAGCCCAACGGCTGTCCGCAGTTGCAGGAGTTGATGGACTGCATGGAACGCGAGATGGAGGACTTCATCCGTCTGGTGGAGATCTGCGCCGATCAGGCCGACGATCTCGAAGCGATGGGCGACGACCTGCTGGCCGATACCGAGGCCGGATACGAGGCGACGGCCGACACTTACGAACTCGACATCGAAGCGTATGAGGCGCTGGCCGAATCGTTCGAGAACAACGACGCGGCGAACTACGAGGCCGCGACCGAGACCTACATCGCGAATCTCGAAGCGGCGCTCGAAGGCGCGGGCAACACGCTCGACGCACAGGCGCAGACCGTTTTTGAGGCGGCCGGCGCGCAGCTGGAGAGCGACGCGAGCACGCAGATCGATGCCTTGGCGAACGCGATCGCCTCGCAGGCCGCCGCGCTTTCGGCGCAGGCCGAGACGATCATGAGCACCGCCACCGATCTGCTCGAAGGCACGACCTTCCGCGGCGGACCGGCCAATGGCGACTGCACGCAGATCGTCACCACCAACACCATCACCGGCGGCATTGGCCCCAATTTCCTGCTGGGCGGCTCGACCAACGACCTGATCGACGGCCTCGGCGGCCCCGACCTCATCGTCGGCGGCGCGGGCGACGACCGGCTCAATGGCGGCGACGGCATCGACATCATCTTCGGCGGCGCCGACACCAACGAAATTCACGGCAACGACGGCATCGACATCCTGATCGGCGGCAACGACGTGGATTGCATCTACGGCGAAGCCAATCTCGACCTGATTCTCGGTCGCAACGGCGATGATGAGATCGACTCGGGTGAATATGTCGACGTGGTGCTGGGCGGCAATGGCAACGATCAGATCTTCAGCCGCGACGGCATCGACGTGGTGCTCGGCGAAGGCGGCAACGACCGCATCAACGCGGGCGATTGCATCGACGTGGTTCTGGGCGGCAATGGCGACGACACCATCATCGGCGGCGATGGCCAGGTGCTGACCATCGGCAGCTTCTCGATCGATCTGGGCGATGTGCTCTTCGGCGGTTCGGGGCTGAACACCATTTACGGCGACAATGAGAGCCGTGACGGTACGGGGATCGATGTGATCTTCGGGGGTATTCAGCGCGACTCGATATTCGCTGCGGACGGCGGCGACATGACGATCGGCTCGTTCACGATCAAACTCGGAAACGTGGTCTTCGGCGGTGATCGCGCGGACATC
>JALHOX010000035.1:13129-17876 GCA_022842805.1 Phycisphaerae bacterium
ACACGATCACGACCGATGAGGGGGATCAACTCTCTCTCAACAGCGGCAACTTCACCTTCGACCTCGGCGACATCATTTTCGGCGGACTGGGCAACGACACCATCGACTCCGACACCGACGGCGGCGTCGAAGACCTCGACCTGGTCTTCTGCGGCGCTGGTAACGACACCGTTCGCGCATACGACGGCGGCACGCTGACGATCAACAGCTTCAGCTTCCTCTTCGGCAATCTCGTCTTCGGCCGCGCCGGAAATGACACGATCACCTGCGAAGCGGGCCTCGATCTGGTCTTCGGCGGCACCGAAAACGACACGATCACCGTCGGCGACGGCGCGCTGCTCACGATCGGCAGCAGCTTCTCGATCAAGCTCAGCGATCTGGTCTTCGCGGGCGACGGCGCCGACACGGTGCATTGCGACACCGCCAGCGCCACCGACGGCACCGACGGCGAAGGCATCGACATCGTTTTCGGCGGCCCCGGCGGCGACATCATCTGGCTCGCCGACGGCGGCGAAGTGACGATCAACACCGAATCCTTCGAATTCGGCAATCTGTGCTTCGGCGGAACGGGCAACGACGTAATCCGCTCCGATTACGCCACGCCGAACACCAGCGTCGTCGACCCCGACGGGATCGATTTGATCTTCGGCGGCCCCGACAACGACACGATCCACGCCGGACCGGGCGATCTGCTGCTCTTTGGCACGTTCCCGACGTTCTTCTCGATCAACTTCGGCAACATCGTCTTCGGCGGCACGGGCGACGACAACATCACCGTCGTGGCCGGCCTCGACCTGGTCTTCTGCGGACCGGGCAATGACATTGCCAACACCGGCAACGGCATCGATCTGGTCTTCGGCGGCATCGGCGATGACAACCTGACCGTCGGCGACGGCGGCATCATCGTCATCCCCACCGGCACCCCGCCCAGCACGCCGATCCCGCTCGGCAACCTGGTCTTCGCCGGCGATGACAACGACACGATCGACAGCGACGGTCTCGTGACCGAGATCGACCTGCTGTTCGGCAGCAAGTGCAACGACATCATCACCTGCGGCAATGGCCTGATCGACCTGGCCTTCGGCGGTCCGGAGAACGACACCATCAGCGGCGAGCAGGGCATCGACCTGCTCTTCGCGGGGCGCGGCGAAGACACCGTCAACGGCGGCGACTTCATTGACCTGATCTTCGGCAGCCAGGACGCCGACACGCTCAACGGCGACGACGGCATCGACCTGATGTTCGGCGGTCGTGGCAAAGACGTGATGAATGGCAACAACGGGATCGACATCTGCTTCGGCAATCTCGACCCCGACACGATTCACGGCAACGACGACATCGATCTGCTGTTCGGCAACCGCGGCGGCGACATCATCTTTGGCGATAACGGGATCGACATCATCTTCGCCGGCAAGCAGGATGACTGCGTCTACGGCGGCAGCGATCTCGACATCGTCTTCGGCGGATTCGATAACGACCTGATTGAAGGCCAGAGCGGCCTGGGCCTGCTCTTCGGCAATCAGGGCCGCGACACCGTCACGGGCGGCATCGACATCGACATGATCTTCGGCGGCCCCGGCGAAGACAGCGTCGACGGCGCGGCCAATGTCGACCTGGTCTTCGGCGGCGCCGAGGCGGACATCGTCCGCGGCGGCAACGGCCTGAACCTGCTCTTCGGCGGAAGCTCCTCCGACATCATCCTCGGCGGCAGCGACCTCGACCTCGCCTTCGGCAATGACAGCAGCGACTTCCTCTACGGCGGCGGCGGCCTCGACCTGCTCTTCGGCGGGCAGGGCGGCGACACCATCTACGGCGAGTCGGGCCTCGACCTCACCTTCGGCGGTGCCGACAACGACGACATCGACGGCGGCGCCGACGGCGACATCATCCTCGGCAACAGCGGCAATGACCGCTCCAACAGCCAGGGCGGTCGCGATATCGCCATGGGCAACAACGACAACGATCACCTGAAGACCAACGGCAACGACGGCGTCTTCGACGCGCTGCTCGGCGGCCGCGGCGACGACACGCTCGACGCCTGCCAGAACTTCCCGACCGACGTGATGAACGGCGGACCGGGCAGCGACAGCAAGAACCGTCCCGTCTGCGACGCACACTCCTTCGGCACGCCGAGCTGCAGCACCATCACCGGTCGCGTGTTGCTCGACACCGATTTCAACGGCAGCGGCGACGCGCCCGCTGTCGGCGTGACGGTCTTCCTCGACCTGAACGGCAACGGCGCGTTGAACGGCGGTGAGCCGAGCACCACGACCAGCGCCGACAACATCGATACGCATGTGGACGAAGGCGGCGCGTACACCTTCTCGGGTCGCCCGACGTCGTCGGTCGCGGTGCGAATCATCGTGCCCAGCGGTCTGACGGCTCTGCCCCCGGGCGTGGTGCAATCGATCGCGCCGCCGTTCTGTGCGACGGCCACGGTCGCCAACTTTGTCTTGCGCGATGCCTGTCTGCCGAATCCGGCGCTGCCGAATCCGTGCGAGGCCTGTCCGTGTCCGCCGGGCTTCCAGGCTCAATTGGTCACGACCTCGACCCTGCAATGCGCCGATGGCTCGCCCTGCACCAGCAGCGCCGATTGTGCTTGCGGCGGTGCTTGCGTTCCGGTCGTGACGCGCAGCTGCGATTGCGTGCCCATCAGCGATTGCCCGGCCGGCGCGACGCCGGAGAACGAGCAGAATTGCGGCCCGACGTCGCTCAACTCGGGCTGCGACGCCCCGGGCAATCCGCAGTTCTCGCCGATCAGTTGCGGGGAGACGATCTGCGGCACGATGCAGAACGCGGCGGTGCGCGACACCGATAGCTACTTCTTTGTCGCGCCCAGCTCGGGTGTCTATCGCGTCTGCATTACGCCCGACCTCGCCGGCCGACTCGAGATCTTCACCGCCCCGTGCGGCTCGCCGGTGATCGCGGCGATCAGCTTCGCGGCCGGTCCGCAGGTCTGCGTGAACTTCACCGGCACGGCGGGCACGGCGTATCGCATCCGCGTTTCGCCGAGCCAAACTTCGCCGTGTGAGAACTACCTGCTGACGCTGCTCTGTCCGCAGTTCGCGGAAGAGCCGGCCGAGCAGGATGGTCCGGCTGTCGAGCCGGTCGACGAGCAGGGCGGCCAGGTCGAGGCGCAAAGCGCGCCGCGCGGCTTCACGCAGCCTCCGCCGCAGACGCCGTCGATTCCGGGCCCGCCGCACGACGCGCCCAAGAATCGCTACGTCTCGCTCGTGCCCAACAACTTCGAGTTCCCGGTCGCGATCGAGATCATCGTTCCGCCGTGCCGTCGCGGTTATGTCGGCACGCCGGTGCTGGTGAATTTCAGCGGCGTCGATGCGGCCTATGTCTCGGAGGTGGTGGAGAACCCGGTCTATCGCCGCTGGTCGGAGCCGGTCGTTCACGTTCGCGGCTGCACGATGGCGGCGGCGCGGTGCTATGACCTGACTGCTGAATCGCAGGACGGTCAGCGCAGCGCGACGATCACGATCAGCACGGTCGTGAAGTGGGGCGACGTGGCCGGTGCGACGATCAACTCGGATCCGAACGGCATCGTGGACCAGGTCGACGTGGCGACGGTGAGTCGCAAGCAGACCAACCCCGCCTCGCCGATTCACACCACCCGTTGCGATCTGGCGCCGCTCGATGTCGACTACTTCGTCAGTCAGGTCGACGTGGGCGCCGCGAACCAGGCCCTCAGCGGCGGCACCTACCCGCCGCCGGCCTTCGGCATCGCCGATATCGTCGAGTGCGATCTGCCGATCGTCTGCGCAAATCCCTGCGGCGACTCGAATTGCGACGGCTTCGTCACGGTCGGCGACATCGGCTTCTTTGTGCAGGCCATCGTCGGCGGCCAGACGGCGTGGTCGTCACTCTTTGGGCCGGGCACGGTGCCGTGCGATTTCGCCTGCGTAAACGACACCAACGGCGACGGTTTTGTGAGCGTCGGCGACATCTCGGCGTTCGTGAACGCCATCGTCGGTGGAACGTGTAACTAGAGCGCGGTTTTGGCCCGGCGGCGGGCTCGAATCTGGGCCGCCGCCGAATCCGATGACCCTCGTTGGCCCCGCGTCGCGCCCGGCGAAAGCTGCGTGCGGCGCGGGGTTTTCGCTTTCCGGGGCGGGGGGCGGAAAGGCGGAGTTTCGGTTTGGACTGCCGGCCCGCCTCCCGCTATCTTGCTCGGCTCGCTTTTTTAAGCCGATTTAACCGTACCGGAATCACCAGAAGAGGATCGAAATCGTGACGATCGCGCAATCTCTCTCGGCACGCATTATCGCGTGTCTGACGCTCACGCTGGGGCTGCTATCCGCCCCGCTCACCACGAGGGCCGAGACCACGTCCGCCGCCGCCGACGCGCCGGCCGCTGCGAAGGCGGTCGAGCACAAGCCGGGCGGCGAAGCCAACCTGGTCATGCCCGACCTGACCAACACAAAGGTCAAGACCACGTTCCTCGGCCTGAGCGGCAGCATGCTGCTCTGGTCGGGCATCGGCGTCAGCGTGCTCGGTCTGCTCTTCGGGCTGATGATCTACGCCCAGCTCAAGGCGATGCCGGTGCATAAGAGCATGCTCGACATCAGCGAACTCATTTATGCGACCTGTCAGGCCTACCTGTTCCAACAGGGCAAGTTCCTGATGATCCTCTGGGCCTTCATCGCGGTCGTCATCACGGCCTACTTCTACTTCCTGGTAAAGGTCAGCGTCAGCGATATGGCGATCATCCTCGCCTTCTCGCTCATCGGTATCGCCT
>JALHOX010000036.1 GCA_022842805.1 Phycisphaerae bacterium
CCATTGCGCCCGCTCGCGCAGCCGCCGCTCGGGGCGGGCCAGCGACTCGCGCGAGGTTCGACGCTCCAGCGCCGAGCGGCCGCGCTCCACGCCGTCGAGCACGAAGCGGCGGGCGCGGCGCTGCGAGAGGTCAACCCGCTCACGTAGTGCGAACTGATCGGGCGAGACCATCTCGGCGGCGGCGGTGGGTGTCGCAGCGCGAACGTCTGCCACGAGGTCGGCGATGGTCACGTCGATTTCGTGCCCAACCGCGCTGATCACGGGCACGCGGCTGGCGGCGATGGCGCGGGCGACGGCTTCGTTGTTAAACGCGGAGAGGTCCTCGCTCGATCCGCCGCCGCGGCCCACGATGAGCACATCCAGACCATCGCCGTGCTCGGCCCAGCGCTGTGCAAGGGCGATGGCGGCGACGATCTCGGCCGCGGCGCCGTCGCCCTGCACGCGGGCGGGAAAGAGGTCGATCGTCAGTGCGGGATAGCGTCGCGAAATCGTGCGGACGATGTCCTGAAAGGCGGCGCCGGTGGCACTGGTGACGACGCCGACGCGCTCGGGCACGAGCGGCAGGGGGCGCTTGCGGCCGCCGTCGAATAGCCCCTCGCGAGCGAGCTTTTCCTTCAGTTGTCGCAGGGCCAGCTCCGCCGCGCCGGCCCCGACCGGCTCGATGCGGCGGGCGATCAACTGGTACGACCCGCGCGGCGAGTAGACCTCGATGCCGCCGGTGGCGACGACGCGCAGCCCCTCTTGCAGCGGAAATTTCAGGCTGGCGGCGGCGCTGCGCCACATGACGCAGCGCAGTTCGCTCTCGGCGTCCTTGAGCGTCATGTAGATATGCCCGCTGGCGGGGCGGGAGTAATCGGAGATTTCGCCGACGACATGCAGCGTCGCCGGCAGGTGGCGCGCGATGGCGCCGCTGATGAGCTCGTTGACTTCGCGAACGGTGAGATTGCGATCGGCCGCACCGCCGGCGGGCCGCGCCAATTCGGCGTCGGGCACTTTCACGCGGCTGGGATCGAAGGGTTGTCGCTTCGCCATGGCTTATGCCCGCGCGCGTTCGGCCGCCTCTGCCTGGGCCTCCATCGCCGCGAGGCGCGGCCCCTCCGCCTGTTGCACGACCAGGCAGCCGACGGCATCGCCCAGCACATTCGTCGGCGTGCGGAAGAGGTCGAGGAATGCGTCGACCGGGAGGATGATCGCGATGTAATGAGCGGGCACGCCGACTGCCGCCGCGACCATCGCCATCGTGACCAAACCCGCGCTGGGTACCGCCGCCGCCCCGACCGCCGCGAGGACCGCCGTCAGGAAGATCAACCCGCCGTTGACCCAGGTGAGCGTGACGGGCACGTCGTGCAGGCCGCTCAATAGCTGGATCATGAAGGCGACCGCAACTCCTTCGTAAAGGGCCGTGCCGTTCATGTTGATCGTTGTGCCCAGCGGCAGGGCGAAGTTGGCGATTTTGGGGGAAACGCCGAGATTTTCGGTGCAATTGGCGATGTTGACGGGCAGCGAGGCCATGCCCGAGCGCGTGCTGATCGCGGTCAGCAGCGTCTCGCGAAAGCCGAAGAAGAGCTTGGCCGGCGAGGTCGCGCCCCAGACCCAGGCGATCGCGAAGAGCACGACGCAGTGCAGCGCGAGGCCGAGCAGCACCGTCCCGCAATACCAGCCGAGCGAACGAAAGACATCGGGGCCGCTCTCGGCGACGAACTTGGCCATGATGCACATCACCGCGATCGGCGCGACGCGCATCAGCCAGCGCGTGATTTTCATCACGGCCACATTCAGCCCCTCGAAGAACGACGCCGCCGGGCGGCCGCTCGGACCGCTGGCGACGAGCGCGATGCCGAGCAGGGCGGAGAAAAAGATGATGCCGAGCGAGTTCATCGAGACGAGCGACTGAAAGGGGTTCATGAGCAACGGTTCGATGACCGTCGCCTTGAGCGCCTCGAGCGGAGTCTGCTTGCCCGCGGCGGCGATGCGTTCGAACTTGGCGCGATCGAGCGAGGCGGCCTGCTCGCCGCGAGCTGCCGCCAGCCGCATCAGATAATCGACCTTCGGCTTGCCGGCGGCGTCGAGCGCCGGCCCGCCGCTCTCGGCCTCGAAGGCGGCCTGAATCTCCGCTTGCCGCTTTTCATAGGACTCGCGCAGCGACAACGATCCGGCGGATCGGCCGGGTTGAATGACGCTGACGAGGAAAAGACCGAGCAGGGCGGCCATTGAAGTGGTGATGGCGTAATAGATGAGCGACTTGCGGCCGATCGCGCCGAGTTCGTGCAGGTCGGGCAGGCTGGTGATGCCGCTGACGATGCTCGCCAGGATCAGCGGCGCGACCAGCATTTTCAGCAGGCCGATGAAGAGCACGGGGCCAAAAAGATCGAGCCACCAGATAGCGCCGCGGAAGAGTGTCGCATCGACGCCGGGCTGCGGGCGGTATTGCCAGAGCGCCAGCCCCCCGATGACGCCCAGAAGCATGCCGAGGAAGATCTGATTGTGGGCCTTCAACGGATGCTCCGCGGCGACATGCGAGGTAGGGGGGTTGCCGGTCCATGCGGGGAACGCGCAGGCTGAAGCCTGCGCCTCATCGAATCATCTCATCCCCGGGTCAATGATCGTGATCGTGCGCTTCTTCTTCGAGGATTTCGAACAACTCGAAGGAGTTTCCGTCCGGGTCTTCGACCGTGACGGTGCGGAGCCCCTCGTAGGATTCGATCTCATCGACCTGAGTGCCGCCGTGCTCCAACAAGCGAACGAGCGTCTGGTCGAAGGTGGTCGTCGCGATGTCGAAACGAATCGTCGGCCGCGCTCCGAGCGGCGGGCGCTCGTCCTGCTCCCAAGCGCCGGTCGGGCCAAAGAGCCGCAGCGCGGAGCCGCCATCCGGAAAGTCGAGCTGCGCGTAGGCGCTGTTCTCGGTCATTTCCTTCTCGGCCACCTCCAGTCCCAGTCCGTCGGACCAAAACCGCAGTGCCGCCACGAAATCACTGACGTAAACGTGTACATCGCCGATGAACAGCATGGATCTCGCCTTTTGCAAGGTCGCACCGGCGGAAGGCGGCGGCGAATCATCGCCCGCCGCAACCGGCGCAGCGTCATTGGACGCGGCGCGTCGGAGTGTGTCAAACCAAGGGCGTCGTTCGATGCCTTGCCTGCGGCGACCTGCCGGGCGCCGGTCGCTACGGCGTGCGCGGGCGCGTGTGCTGATCGGCCCAGGCGCGCCAGGCGGCCGCGCCCTTCGGATCGTGTTCGTCGAGCCGCAGCCGCTTCAATTGCGCGTCGACCTGGCCGGCGATATGTCGATCGTAATAGTTGAGGTCCCACAGTCGCAGTGTGCCGTCGAGCGACACCGACGCCAGCAACGAAGTCCGCGGCACGAAGCGCAGCTTCATGATCGCGCCGCCGTGGCCTTCGAGCGTTGCGAGGCGGCGGCGCGTCGGCAGATGCCAGAGTTGGATAACGCCGCCCGCGTCGCCGGTGGCGAAATACTCGCCGTCGGCCCGCACATCGAGGGCGTAGATGTCCTGCTTATGGCCTGAAAGCGTCTGCAGCGGCTCCAGTGTCGCGGCATTCCAGATGCCGACGGTGCGGTCGGTTGCAGTGACGATCAGCAGCCGCCCGTCGGGCGAGAAGCGGATGGCTCGCAGGGGCGACGGCGCGACGCGCTCCTCGGCCGCGCCATCGGTCAGGCTCCAGACGTGCAGCTTGCCGACGCGCGAGCCGCCGGCGACGCGCCCGCCGCGCGGATCGAAACTGAGTTGCGGCACGCGGGATTGCGCCCCCGTGAGTTCGAGCGCGAGCTTGCCGTCGGCGACGTTCCAGATGCGAATGATGTAGTCCGCCGCGCAGGTGCCGAGGGCGGTTCCGTCGCTGCTGAAGCTCACGTGCGTCACCTGATGCGCGTGCGCCAGCCGCCGCCGCGGCTCGGCCAACTGGTCGGCGGCCCAGATGAGTGCGTAGTCGCCGGTAGCGGCGGCGACGAACTTGCCATCGGGCGAGACCGCGATGCTAAAAATGGTGGCGTCGTCGGCGCCGAAGTCTTCGTGTGCGTCGCGCGCCAGGTCGTAGCGATGGAGCTTGCCGCTCTGGCCGGATGCGACCAGCCACGCGCCGTCCGGACTCACGTCGACGCTGTGCAGGGGCTCGCCATCGAAACGCACGACGCGCACGCCGGCGTCGGCCGGCACTTCCCACAATCGAATCTCGCTCGAGGAGGCGGTCCAGAGCGCACCGTCGTCGTGCGTGAAGCCGACGCAGCGGATGCGATCGTCGTGGGCGACGAATTCGCTCCGGCAAGCGCCAGTGGCCGCGTCGAAGACGCGCACCGTGCCCGACATGTCGCCGATCGCCAGCAGCCGATCGTCGCCGCTGAGAGCCAGATGTCGGTGAAGGCCGGGGCGCACGCTCAGCTCGACGACGCCCGTCGGCCGCGAATCTTCGATCGTCCACACACGTCCGGGCGATTGAAACCAGCCGTCGGCGAGCAGCCGATCGTCGCGAGAAAAGAGCAATTGTCCGCCGCGATTGGGCGTGCCCGCCGGAGCGGACGCCGCGGCCGATCGCCCCAGCAGTTCGCGCGTCTCGATGTCCCAGATGTAGATCGCGCCGGCGCTGTCGCGCCCCGCGAGCCGCCGATCGTCGCTGGTGATGGCGGTGGAAACCAGCTCCTCCCCCGCGACGCGAAACCGTGCGAACTCGGCGCCGGTGGCGGCGCTCCAAACAAAGATGCTGCCATCGGCGGGCGCCGCGATCCAGCGGCCGCCGGTTGAGATTGTCGCGACGTCGTAGTCGGTGTTGCGGATGCCGGGAGCGGTCAAGACGATCGGCGGCTGATCAACGCTGGTCAGATAGTGCAACTCGTCCTTGCCCAGCAGCAGCACGGCGACGCCATCGGGATGGATCACGGGCGTGGCATCCCGCGGAAGCTCGGGGAGCGCGACGCGGCGAATCACGTCGCCGCTTTCGGCAATGCGTTGCAGTCCGTGACCCGGCGCATACCACCAGACGCCGTCACCATCGGTGGCGACGCGGGCCAGGCCGAACTTGCTGCCCAACGGCACGATCGTGCGCAGGCAGGGGCGTCGTCGATAGGCCTCCCAGAGCGCCCAGCGCGGCTCGGGTTGGCCCGGTGGGGGGGGAGCGACGATCGGTTCGCTCGCATGCGTGCGCCGCTCCAGCAAGAGCTCGCGCCACAGCAAATCCTCGGCGGTCTGCAGATTGCCCAGCATCGCGGCCATGCGGCCCTGTTCGATGTTGCCGGCGGCGAGCGACTCGGCCAACGACGCGGCAGATTGCACCGCCGCCTGCTCCAGCCGCACCGATTGGCGATAGAGCAGCGCCATGACGATCGATGAACCGATGAGGAGGCCCAGGAACATGCCTGCCGCGATGAAGCGCAGCCGATAGCGGCGGAGCGCCTTGCGGAGCATGTACATCGCGCTGTCGCGCTTGGCCTCGATCGGTTCGCCGGCGAGGTAGTGGCGCAGGTCGCGGGCGAGGTCGCCGGCGCTTTGATAGCGGCGCTCACGATCTTTCGAGAGGCACTTCAGCACGATCGTGTCGAGCTCGTCGTCGAGATGCTCGATGCGGCTGACGCTGCCCGAGCGAAGACTGCTCGGTCGCACGGGGTCTTTGAAGAGGATTTTGTCGAGCGCTTCGCGCAGGTTGCTGCCCATGTCGAAGGGCAGTTGCCCGGTGAGGAGCTGATAGAGCATCGCGCCGAGCGAATAGACGTCGGTGCGCAAGTCGATCTTCGCCGCGCCGCCTTCGACCTGCTCCGGCGAAGCCCAGGGCAGCGAGCCGACGAACTGCCCGGTACGCGTCATCGCCGATTCATCGGTGCCGGCGTCGGTCTTTGCCAGACCGAAATCGAGCACAAACGGCACGCCCGAGCGGTCGACACGAACGTTGCTCGGCTTCAGGTCGCGATGGATCACGCCGCGGAGGTGCGCCGCGTGGACCGCTTCGCAGACCGTCGCCATGAGGTCGAGCGTGACGGCGGTGATGGGCGACAAGCCGCGTCGAATCTGGCGATTCGCAGCCTCGGGCTTGCTCTCGTCGCTTGTCTCCCCCGCCGGATCGACAAACCGCGAGCGGCCCTCCGCGTCGAGCGAGGCGATGTAGGCGTCGAGCGGCAGACCGTCGACGTAGTTCATCACGAAGTAATGAACGCCGGCGACGGCGCCGGCGTCATGAACGGCGATGATGTTGGGGTGGTCGAGGCGGGCCAGAGTCTCGATTTCGCGCTCGAACCGCGAGCGATCGGCCAGCGTCGCGAACGGCCCTTGCTTCATGACCTTGATGGCGACATCGCGCTTGGTGGAGAGTTGCCGGGCCTGATAGACGACGCCCTGACCGCCGCGATGGGTTTCGCCCAGCAGTTCATAGCCGGGCACGGAGATCGTGCTGTCGCCATCGAGCGGGGCGGGGGCGGGCAGGCGACCGTGGACCAGGAAGTCGGCCAGGAATTCGTTGTTCTCGCGGATCCGCGTCAGCGAGTGGATGCAGAGCGAACACTCGTCGATATGAGCGCGCAGTGGTGCATCAACCGCCTCGCCGGCGGCGAAGCGCTCGAGCTGCTCGATGGGTGGGCAAGCCACGCCGGTTTTCGCCATCTACGACTCGCCGCCGGGGCCCTCTTCAAAGCGTTTCACGATCTCGCGCAGCCTCTCGACCACGCGATTCTTGGCGTTGTAGATCTCCTGCGGCGAAAGTCCCAGGTCGGCCGAGACGCGGTCGATCGGCTCGTGGTGCAGCACGGCTCGCTCAAAGGCCTCGATCGTCCTCTCCTCAAATCGCGAGCTGCGCTTGAGCTCGGCGATGGCCTGATGAAACATGACGCGGCGCTGCTCGGCCTCCCAGGCGGCCTCGATATCGATCGAATCGGACATGTCCTGAATCGCCGACTCACCGCGGGCTTCGCGGCGGCGAACCTCGACGCGGCGGAGGTCGGCCAGGCGACAGCGGGCGATGCCGATCAGCCAGGTGCGCAGGCGGCCCTGCTCGCGGTCGTACTTGCCGGAGCGGTAGTCCTTCACGAAACAGGCGAGGGTGTCCTGCGCCACATCGGCGGCGTCGGTCTCGTTCAGCCCCATGTGCCGCAGGAAGCCGAAGAGTATGGGCCGATAACGTCGGTCGAATTCGTCCCAAGCCCACGAGCCGCCGGACTGGTGCAGCCCCTGAAGCAATTCAGTTGTTGTATTAATGAGTCCGGTTGCGTTCATGGCTCGCTACTGGGGGTTACACGGTCATCCTAGCTCGCGGGTTAGGCCGCTCCAAGCGAAATGGAAGTCGGGCGAGAGGCCCGCGCGGCCGAAAGCGGGGAAATTTTCTTTTTTTTGCTCCCGAACTTGGAGATTTCGCCGGTTCCCACGGATGCACCCGGACTGCACGCACCGATTCCGTACCGATTATCGGGACGGCGCGTGCGTTCCCATCGGGATTCGCCGTGCTGGCCGATCGAACACGATCGCCCGAAGAAAGCGAGAACCATATGTTCACGTCTCGAAATCGTCACGATTCGCTCGATCGCCCGGTCCCGACACGCGGCTTCGCCGGTGAGAAACTCTTACGGCGAGCTTCGCTCATCGCCGCGCTCGGCTGCATCGTCGTTTCGGCCGGCGCCATGCCGCCCAACGATGACTGCTCCACCCCGACCCCAATCACCGGAAACGGCCCCTTCACCTTCACTATGCAAGGTGCGGCGTTTACGCCTCGTCCGGCGTGTAACACCGATATCGCCCACGATGTCTGGTTCTGCTGGACCGCGAGTTGCGATGGTCAGATCACCATCAGCACCTGCGGCCAAACGAATCTCGACACGCTGATCGAGCTTTATCGCGGCTGCGGCTGTCCCAGCTCAGTGGTGCCGAATCCCGACCTTCTCTGTTGCAACGACGACGCGGTCGGCACCCCGGGCACCCCCGGATGCGCCCCGCAGAGCGAGGTGACCTGTAACGTCGTTTGCGGCGAGCAGTACATGATTCGCATCGCCGACCGCAACTTCAACGGCGCACTGGGCGTCGGCGGCGGCACGTTCTCCATCGTCTGCCCGGTTGCCTGCCCGCCGCCGCAGCCGCCGGTTTGCGAGGATTGCTGCGCGGGCACGCCGCATTTCAGCGGCTTCCCCGGCACGGTGGCGGTCGTGACGCAGGAGCGCAGCTCCGGCGACCCGCTGCTGACCGACCACGCAGTCGATCTGATCGACATCTCGAACCAAGGTTCGGCGCCGTTCGGCACGAACTGGTGCGGTGCGCCCTTCTACCTGCCCAGCGCCGCGCAGGGCTGGACGGTTCAGGACGTCGGCACGGTCTTCGGCGTAACGCTCGACGACGACGGCAATATCTACCTGACGCACACCAGCATCTACGGCCCCAACGTCGTCTTCCCCGCGCCGATCCACGACGTACTCGGCAGCCGCGCTCCCGCCGGGCAAGGCGCCGGCGCGATCTACAAGATCAACACGAACACCGGCGTATCGAGTCACCTGGTCACCTTGCCGAACTTCCTCGAAGCCTCACCCGCGACGAAGTTCGTCAACGTGCCGCCGACGAGCGAGCTCTATCCGGGTCTGGGAAACATCTGCTTCGATTGCCGCTCGTCGAATCTCTACGTCTCCAACTTCGAAGACGGCCGCGTTTATCGCATCACCAAGAACGGCGCGATCGTCGAGAGCTATGACCATGCGACCGGCGCGATCACGCCCTGGGGCGGCAGCGCGCCGGAGTCCGCCGACCCGCCAGGCTGGTGCCCGCTCGGCGAGCGCGTCTGGGCCGTGGGTGTGAATCAGGGCCGGCTCTACTACAGCATCTGGGTCGAAGACCTGAATCAGTTCTTCGGCGGAACCAACCGCGTCGCGCCGAATTACAGCGGCGCCAATGAAATCTGGTCGATCCCCGTCTCGCCCACCGGCGCCATCACCGGCACGGCACAGCTCGAGATCACGATGCCCCCGGATCCCAACATGGGCAACGTCTCGAACCCGGTTTCGGATATCTCGTTCACCGACGACTGCTGCATGCTCGTCGCCGAACGCGTGATGAACGACGACAGCAGCTCCGGCGCACACCGCGCCCGCACGCTGAAGTTCTGCCAGGATGCCGCCGGCGCCTGGTCGCAGACGACGGACCAGTTCCTGACCGCCACCGGCGCGCCGGATTCGGGCGCGGGCGGCGTCGCGTTCGACTCCAACCCGTCCACCGCGCGGCCGATCTGGGGAACCTTTGACGCCATGGGCAACGGCGCGGCCGATTGTGCCGGCGGCCCGTTCGTCTATGGCTTCGCTGGCTTCCCGCTCAGCGGCGGCACGACCTACACCAACGCGATTCACGTCGATATCGATCGCAACACGACCGCCTTCGACAAGTTCGCGCTCGGTTCGATCGACGTCTCCTGCGTCAAGTGCGCCTCGGTGGAAGATGAGTCCATCCTCTGCGACATCGGCCCCGACGGCCCGACCGGCACCTACAGCTACACCTATTGCCTGACCAACAACACCGGCGTTCCGGTTCACTACCTGCTCTATCCGACGCTGACGCCCGCCGTTGTCTGGGTAGCGCAAAATGGGCCGTGGCTCCCCGGCGAGACGCGCTGCTTCACCTCCACACTGACCGGCAACCCCGGCGACGAGATCTGCTTCCCGATCGTGCTCGCCGACGCGAACGTCGAGGATTGCTGCCGCGTTGATCTGTGTGTAACGCTGCCCGACTGCTCCTGCCTGCAGTTCCCGCGTTACCAGATCACCTGCGATCCGTCGGGCGCCGGCTACAACCTGACCGTCATCCTGCAGAACCTGGCCTATTCGCCGATGGGTCACCTGTTCGTCATTCCGGATCCGCCGAGCAGCGGCGTCGTGGTCACGCCGAATTACCTGCCGCTGGTTCTGCCGCTTTACGGCACGCAACTGCTCAACTTCTCGGTCGCCGTTCCGCCGGGTGTCGACCCGCTCTGCCTGCGGTTCACGATTCATACGGCTGACCTGGAGACGTGCTGCTCGGTCGTGAAGTGCATCGACCTGCCGCCGTGCGACACCGGCTCCAGCCTGCCGTGCGACGCGAACTGCGATGGCGTGATCTCTGTCGGCGACATTAGCGCCTTCGTGATGGCCATCACCGATCCGATGGCCTACATCGCGGCTTATCCGAATTGCCCGCTGAGCAACTCGGACACGAACAACGATGGCTACGTCACCGTCGGCGACATCTCGTCGTTCGTCGACTGCATCGTGGCTCAGTAACTGTTTACGAGGCGAGGTTGTGCATGAGTTCCGCCACGCGACGATTTCAGCGGTTTGCAGCGCCCGGCCTGGCTGCCGGGGCCGGGGCGCTGCTTTTTTCGAGCGCCGCCGTCGGGCAGACGATCCATACCATTCCGACCTTCGGCGCTCCGCCGTCGGGCGATGACATCTCGGTCGCCTACGCGCTGAACTCCAACGGCTCCGTGGTCGTCGGCCGTGCCAGCGCGACCGGCACGCTCGCCAGTCAGGCCTTCCGCTGGACCATCGGCGGCGGCATTCAGAACCTCGGCCTAGCCGCAGGCGGTGCGGAGGCCGTCGCCTGGGACGTCAGCGACAACGGCAATCTCGTCGTCGGCGCCGGACCGAGCGAGAACTTCGCCGAGCAGGTCTGGCGCTGGACCAACCCCGGCCCCATCACCTCGATGGGCATCTTCGGGGGCACGGCTCGCGGCGTCAGCGGCAACGGCACCTTCATCGCCGGCACACACCCCGCCGGCGGCTTCTATCGCTGGACCAGCGCCGGCGGATTTCAGCTACTCGGCAACTACCCCGGCACGACGCAGGGCGCATGCTCGGCCATCAGCGCCGATGGCACGACGCTCGTCGGCTTCTCCGGGCTGGGCGTCTTCGGTCCGACCAATCACGCCGTGAAATGGTCGAGCACCAGCGGCTGGACCGATCTGGGCTTGAGCGGCAACTACGCCCGCGGCCTCGCCTGCTCGGCGGACGGTCAGATCGTCGTCGGCGAAGCAAATTACGCATTCCCGACATTCATTCACGCCGTCCGCTGGAACGGCGCGGTGATGGAAGACCTCGGCATTCCGCCCAACGCCGCCACGGTCTCGCCGACTTCTGTCTCGAGCGACGGGACGTTTATCGGCGGCACAATCGGTCCGCAGGCCGGCGCGACGCGCGCCTTCGTCTGGACCGAGACCTTCGGCTTCGAAGATCTCGATCAATATCTGCTCGGTCGCGGAGTGGACATTTCGGGCTGGGCGCAGTTTTACGATGTGCGCGGCATCAGCGCCGACGGCACCGCGATCTGCGGCTGGGGCCGTGTGTTTCCCAGCTTTGCCCCGCGCGCGTTCGTGGTGCGCGGCCTGTCCCCCGTCTGCGGCCCGCGCATCACCGCGCAGCCGCAAGGCAGCGTGACCTGCGTCGGCGGCAGCACCTTCATGTTCGTCGACGCCTTTGGTCCGACGCTTTTTCTGCCGCAATATCAGTGGCAAAAGCGCGGCAGCGACGGCGAGTGGAACGATCTGCCCAACATGACCACGCCCTGGGGCAGCGTCTTCTCGGGCACCAATACGTCCTACATGACGATCTCGAACTGCTCGGCGACCGACGTGCCCGGCTTGTACCGCTGCCGCGTGACGGCCGGCTGCGCAACCATCTCGACCGCCATCGCGACCGTCTCGCTGATCAATCAGGCCGCGACCTTCACGGGCCAGCCCTCCGACTACAACACCTGCCCCGGCGACACCGCGACCTTCGTCGTCGGTCCGCCCACGCCGGCCAACGGCCCCTACACCTATCAATGGGAGCGCGAGACCTTCCCGAACTCGGGCGTCTTCGTCGCGCTCACCGGCGGCTTCACCTATTCGTGGGACGGCAACGTGCCCGGCTACGGCGGCATCGTCAGTGGTCAAAATTCGCCGACGCTGGTCATCGCCCCGGACACCGGCAACAGCCGCGTACTCGGCCCGCCGCACTCGCGAAACTATCGCTGCGTGGTCTTCAACCCCTGCGCCGCGACCGTCAGCGTTGAAGCGGGTCTGAAGGCGTTCACGTCCTGCATCACCGGCGACGCGAACTGCGACAACACCGTCAGCGTCGGCGATATCAGCGCCTTTGTGCTCGCGCTGACCAACCCGCCGCAGTACGCGATCGACTACGGCGATTGCAACCCGGACAACGTCGACATCAACAACGACAACACGGTCAGCGTGGGAGACATCGCGGGATTCGTGGCGCTGCTCACGGGCGGCTAACCGGCGGGCTCGCGACCGGCGGTCGATGAATAGAGTTGGCAGCGGAGGCGGCGCGCGGGCGATGGGGTCCGTGCGCCGCATTTTTGTTCCGAAGTATTCGCGCGACATCTCATCCCGGAGGAATGGGCAACACGTGCTGGGGGCGGCTCTGCGCCCCTGAAAGCAGCCCCAACAACCCTCCTCCCGCATCCTAGGCGAAACGTTTCGTGAATCCCCTCGCCCACCCGTCGCTTAGGGGGCGGACCGACGCTTTTACCCCGCCGGGCGCGGCGGTCCGGCTTCCTGTTTCGCTGGGTTCCCACCCACGAAAGGACACTGCACATGTCGCGCCATCTCAAACCGCTCGCCATCGGCCTCCGGTTGACCGCCGCCCTGATTCTTCCGGCTGCCGTGCACGCCGCGGACCTTCACGTCGCGCTGACCGGCGACGACGACACCGGAACCGGCAGCGCCGCGCAACCCTGGCGGACGGCGACCCGCGCCGTCAATGCCGCCCAGCCCGGCGATGTCGTGCTGCTGCATTCCGGCGTCTACTGCGAGGAGGTGCGCATCCGGACGCCCGACGTGACCCTGAGCTCGGCCCCCGGCGAATGGGCCATGATTCGCGGCGAGATCGGCACCAATGACCGCCCCGGCTTCGCGGTCATGATCGACGTCGACGCCGATGGCGCCGTGCTGCGTCGGCTCGAGGTTGTCGGCGGCTACTACGGCGTCTACTTGCGCTCAAAGTGGGACTTCGGCGGACCCGACCGCACCGGCGCAACCGACGTGCTGATCGAGGACTGCCGCATCCACGACAGCGGTCGCGACTGCATCAAGCTCACACCGCGCTGCGACCGGCTGACCATCCGTCGCTGCGAGGTGTACAGTTCCGGCCGGCTCTATCCGGCGGGCACTCCTCAGGAAAACAAGAACGCCGAGGGCATCGACAACGTTAATTCTCACAACATGCTTGTGCAGGATTGCTACGTTCACGACACAGCGACGACGGGCGTGTACTTCAAGGGCGGGCCGGCCGACTGCGTCGTGGAGCGCACGCGAGTTGAGCGCTGCGGGGCCGCCGGCATCCTGGTCGGCTTCGATACGAGCCCCGAATTCTTCGACACCACGACAAACCCCAACTTTTACGAAGCAATCCGCGGCACCGTCCGCAACTGCATCGTGCGCGACACCAACTATTCCGGCATCGGCTTTTTCGCTGCCGACGGCGCGGTCGCGGTGAACAACACGGTGGTGAATACGGCCAAGCTGGGGCACTCGCCGATCTACTTCGGCGTGACGATCCAGGACTACGACCCCGCCGCCGGCCGGCCGGCGAGCCGCAATGTGCAGGTGCGCAACAACATCGTGGTGCAGCCTGCGACCAATGCGCAGCCATTGGTGGGCATTCGCTTTCTGTTCGAGCCGGAACTGGGCAATCTGGCGGGGTTGTCGGGCATGCCGGCGATGAGCAACAACCTGTACTTCGCAAACGGCGCCGCGGCGCGGTTCCAGGATCGGCGACCCGGTTCGACGCTCGAGTCGGGCGATCTGACGGCCTGGCAGGCACTGATCGGCAGCGATGCCGGTTCGCGCGTCGCCGACCCGCGCCTAACCGCTGATTTGCATCTTTCGGCCGACAGTCCCGCGATCGACGCGGGCGCGACTGTGGCCGCGGTGACCGACGATTTCGACGCGGCGCCGCGCCCCGCCGGAGCCGGCCTCGACATCGGCGCGGACGAATTCAGCACCAGCCCGCCGCCGGCGCCAATCTTCGGTACCGCCAGCGATCTTTCGGCCAGCGCCTGCGGCGACCTCCTGCCAAATCAGCCCGATCCCCCGGTCGGCGGTGGTGAGCCCGGCAATGGAACGAACGATCCGTCGCCCGGCCCTGACGATTCGCCCCTCGACGAGGCGCTGGCCCCGTCGGGCCTCTGTCCGATGTCGGCGGCGGCACTGCTGATGGCAAGCTTTTGCGGACTCTGCTCGATCCGACGCGACAGAACGAACTGCCGCCGCGGGGAATGAGCGTCAGATCGACGTGACCTCGCGCCGCGCCGGACGTTGGTCGCATTGCCGATGGCTCTCGCGTCGGCAGGTCGTTTGTTCGCCAAAATCCCCCAATCTTCCCCGCGCCGCCTCCGCGCGGCGCGGCCTTTGCGTCGCGCAAACGTGTTTCACGTGAAACAGATTTGCCGGCGTCCGCAGGACGCCTGCCGCGGGGCGTTTCTCACTCCGCGACGTACGACGCCCACGCCACCCAATCATCGCTGTTCACACACCGATCCTGGTTCATATCCCAGATCACGGGCGGATTGACGATGCTTGTGCATGTGCCGAACGCCCGCTGCAGCGCCGCCGCGTCGGCCAGATTGACGAGACCGTCGGCGTTGAAATCCGCCGGCAACTGACCGTCGACCGCGAACGGCGCCGAGACGCGGGTCGCTTTTTCGCCGCGCAGCGCGCGGATGCGATAGACGCGACGGCCGACGCCCGAGACGGCGGGATCGCTGAACGTTGCCGGGGCTGCCAGGCCACGCCAGAACTCGGCGAAGGCGCCGCCATTTTCGCTGCGCTCGATGGCGACCTCGGTCACCTCGATGGCCGCCGCCGCGTCAGCAACCTGGCCGGCGCGATCGAGTTCGACGTCGGAGAGCTGCCAGGGATAGATGATGTCGTCGTGCAGCAGCAGGGGCACTTGGGCCATGCCGTTTTCGTCGCCCGCGTATGCCCGCAGCGGGCCGGCGGCCCAGCGTTTGCCGAACAGCTTGGCGTTTGCCATGCCGCCGCCGTCCGCCAGCGCCAGCGAGAGGCCGTCTTGGCCGCTGCGCAGCGCAAACCGCAACTGGTCATCGCGCCAAAACTTTGTCGGCTGAAAATTGGCCAGAGCCGGCGATCCGTCGGTGGCGACGCCGCGCAGGCCGAAAAATCCCGCGGCCGGGTTGTAGACAATGTCCAACTGTTTCAGTTCTTCGGGCGAACCCGGCCCGGGCGGCGGCGGCACGATCTGATAGCGGCGCAAAATCTTGTCGCCGTGCGTCGCAACCATCTGGTGGCTTGCCGCCGACGGATGAACCGAGAACATGTGCGTCCAGTCGGCCTCGGCCGGGCCGATGTCGATCATGTAGCGGTCGGCGCCGCGGGCAGGGCCGGTCGGATGGAAATTGCTGGCGGGACCGGCGTCGATCATGACCGCATCGATGATCAGCTCACAGCGATTCGACAGCGTCGAACCGAGGGTGAACTGCAGCCGCGCATCGGTCGCGTCCGGCGGTAGAACGATCGTCGGGCTCACCGCCTCGATCCACTCGTCGCGCGACAGGTGATAGAGGTGTCCCTCGCCCAGCGTCGCGCCGTTGATGCTCCAGCCCATGATGAACGACGCGCCCTCGCCGCGCAGCATCATCCGCGCCTGCACCGGCTGACCGGGCGTCACTGCAATGCTCGGAGTGCGCAGCACGATCTGGCCCCCGTCGTCGCGGCGAGCGCGAATCGCGCCCGCACCTTCGTAGCGCGGCGCGCTCACAACCTCAAATGTCGTCGGATTGCCCATGCCCGGAATGGTCGAGCTCGAGTTAATCCAATCCGCCAACGACTCGCAGCTCGACAGCGCCGCCGGAGCAAGGTTCGTCGCACCCGACGAAAGCTGGATCGCCGGCCGCGTCGCCAATTCGGCAGGGGGGAGGGCCAGCGGAATAACGCGCGCGCCCGATTGCACGCCCACGCGCATGAGGCCATTGAAGTAGCCGGCGTAGGTGAGCGCGCCGCGCTCGCCGTTGGAGAAGCGGTGATAGGTCGCCCAATGCTCAAGATCGCGGCTGGCGCTGATGACCGTCGCCCCCGTGCCGCTGCTGCTGTTGTAGGAACCGGCGTAATAAACGTCGTCGTGCTTCCACATCAGGAAGCAGTAGCCGTGGCCGGGGCGCGCGTCCCAACTGGTGATCACCGAGTGAACCTGCCCGCGATCGGGCCCGCTGCTGACATCGACCCAGCCGACCTGCTCCGCCGTGTCCGAGCCGATCAACAGCCGCGTCGGATGGTCGTAGTCGAGCAGGAACGTCGGCTGGGTGTAGAACTCTCCGGGAAACGAAAGGTCGTACCAGGTCTGCGCGTCGTCATCGCTGACGATGATCCGCTGCCGCGCCAGGCCGTCGCCTGTTACCGCGACCCAGCGGTCGAGCGCGACGTGTTTGGTGACGGCGTGGAAGTGCGTCATTGCGTGTAGCGCAGCAGCATCGTGGACCAATCGCCAGGTCGCGCCGTCGTCGGCGGAGCGGTAGATGAAGCGGCCGCCCTCGGGGAGCTGATACTCGACCATCACCGCGACGCCGTCGGCGGATTGATGGAATCCGAACGGCGCCAGCCATGCGCCGCTCGTCAGCCAGCGGAACGGCGTTTGCGTGCCGAACTCCAGCGCCGGGCTCCAGCTCACGCCTTCATCGACGCTGCGATACACCGCGATTCGTCCGCTCTCCGGGATCAGGCTCAACAGCGTGCCGCTCGAAAGCGCCAGCACGCTCCCCGTCGCTCGCGGTTCGTTCGACGCCGGCAGCCACGCGTTTCCGTCGCGGCTGATGTAAAGAATGCCGCGCTGCGACACGCCGAAGAGTTTTCCATTGGCCACACACTGCGGATTGATGTACGTCCCGTCGGGGCCGGGCTCCGTCCGAAACCTGCCCAGCGAAGCGTTGCAGCTAAGTACGTCGGTCATCGCTCCGGCGTCGGCCGGCCACCAGTCCATACCGGTCGCGCCGTTGGTAAAACTCGGCGTCGCGCGGGAGAAGGCGTCGGCATCGCCCGCGATCTTCACGTCTGCAAAAGTGGTGGTGCTCCAGTTCAACAGCGCGGCACTGCCCGGCCCGCCGCTGCCGTTCAGCGAGATTTGGACTGGAAACCGCGGATCAACCGTTGGCCCGGAGAGTCCGGGAGTTGACGCGGCAGACGAGATTATGAGCGCGCAGAGAATCCTTGACACAACTGATGGCATCCCGGTTTCCATTCCAGCTCCGTGTCTGCGAGTCGTCCGGGCGGTGCGGGCAGACGCTCCGACCCGACGTTGCTTCATCGTAGCGAATGGAGGTCGCCATGCCCCGAACAATCGGCTCGCGCGCTTCCCGATTTGTGCGATGAATGAACGTCCGAGAAACAGTGCGCCTCGCGCGACGGCCGAGAGGGCGTTTCGCCCCTAATCCCCCGGCTCCAGCACCACCATAAACGCCTTCTGCGGAATCTCGACCCGACCGACGGTCTTCATCCGCTTCTTACCGGCCTTCTGTTTTTCCAGCAGCTTGCGCTTACGCGTCACGTCGCCGCCGTAGCACTTGGCCAAGACGTCCTTGCGGAGCGCCTTGATCGTCTCGCGCGCGATGATCTTTCCGCCGACGGCGGCCTGCAGCGGAATCTCGAACTGGTGGCGGTCGATCTCCTGACGCAGCCGCTCGATCACCTTGCGCCCACGGC